>JAGQRL010000004.1:0-3615 GCA_020425485.1 Rhodospirillaceae bacterium | reverse complement strand
ACCGCCCTGCTGAAATCCCACGTCCACGGCAAGGCGGACAACGCTGCCGACTTCGCGCTGACCTACGGCCGCTCGCTGAGCACCGCCTTCAAGGCCACCCGGATCATGCTGGAAGGCGAGGAGTTCATCGTCGCCTCCTTCGTCGATATCGGCGATCAGATCTGGCGCCAGGACGTCGAGCGCATCTTCCTGCACGACATCATGAACACGGCAGCGGCCGTCATGGGCATTCTGGAGATGGCCGAGCTGCACGACGAGGCCGCCAGGCTGCCCACGGACGACACGATCATGACGGAGTCCTGCCGTCTGGCGCGCCAGTGGATCGGTTTTCTGACCGAAGAGATCCTCAGCTACAAGACGATGATGGAGGCCGATTCCGGCACCCTGGAACCCCGCGCCTCGCGCTTCCGCCTGTTCGATCTGATCGCCCAGACCGCCGAGGCGGCGGAGCACCTGCCCTGCGCCAAGGACCGCAGGATCGTGAGCGAATACTGCGACAAGGACGTGCTGGTGACCTGCGACCGCACGCTCCTCGGCACGGTTCTGATGAACCTGGTGAAGAACGCCCTGGAAGCCGTTTCCCAGGGCGACGAGGTGCGGGTGACCTGCGTGTGCGTGGCCGGCACCGCACGCATCGCCGTGTGGAACGCCAGCGTCATCCCCGAAGCGCACCAGCACCACATCTTCCAGCGGATGTTCACCACCAAGCGGACCGGCCATGGCCTGGGGCTCTACGGCAGCCGCCTGATCACCGAGCGCTACCTGGGCGGCAGCATCGATTGCATCAGCGGCGCCCGTACCGGCACCACCTTCACCATCGGCCTGCCGATCACCGCCCTGGTGGCCAAGGCCCCCGCTGCCTGAACCTGCCGCCACGTGTGCGGCGGCGGACTGCCGCTATGGGTCTTGCGGCATCACAAGAATCGCCCGGAAGTCATTGACATTGGTAAGGGTCGGCCCGGTGACCAGCAGGTCGCCGATGCCCGCGAACAGGTCGTAGGCGCGGTTCTCCCAAAGCAGCGCCTGGGCATCCAGCCCCGCCGCCCGGGCACGTGCCAGGCTGTCCGGCGCAACGATGGCGCCGGCATTGTCCTCCGTGCCGTCGATGCCATCGGTATCCGCCGCCAGCGCCCACACGCCGGGCAGCCCGTCCAGTGCCAGCGCCAGGCCGAGCGCGAATTCCTGGTTGCGGCCGCCGCGCCCCCGTTCATTGCGCAGCGTCACCGTGGTTTCGCCGCCCGACAGCAGCACGCAGGGGGCCGCCGCCGGCTGGCCGCGCCGGGCGACCTGACGGGCGAGCCCGGCAAAGGCGATGCCGACCTCCCGCGCCTCCCCTTCGATGGCATCGCCCAGGATCACCGGGGTGATGCCGGCAGCCCGCGCCGCATTCGCCGCCGCGTCCAGGGACATCTGCGGGGCGGCCACCACCGCCACCCCATCCGCGGCAAACGCCGGATCGCCGGGCTTGGGGGTTTCCGCCTCGGGGTCCTGCAGCCTGCTTGCGGCCGCCTGCGTCAGCGGGATGCCATAGCGGGCGACGATGCGGCGCACGTCGGCCAGCGTGGTGGGATCGGCCACCGTGGGGCCGGACGCGATGTCCGCCGGGTCGTCGCCCACCACATCGGAAATCAGCAAGGTCACCACGCGCGCCGGGTGAGCGGCTGCCGCCAAACGCCCGCCCTTCACGGCCGACAGGTGCTTGCGCACCGCGTTCATTTCCTGGATGCGGGCACCACAGCCCAGCAACTGCCGGTTCACCGCCTGCTTGTCGCTCAGCTCCAGGCCCGGTGCGGGGGCGCACAGCAGGGCGGAACCGCCGCCGGAAATCAGGCACAGCACCAGGTCGTCGGGTCCGGCCCCGGCCACCAGGTCGAGGATCTCGCGGGTGGCGGCCACCCCCGCCGCGTCCGGCACCGGGTGGCTGGCTTCGCGCACGACGATGCGCTCCGTCGGCACGCCATGGCCGTAGCGGGTGACCACGACACCTTCCAGCGGCCCCGGCCAGGCCCGCTCCACCGCCTGCGCCATGGCTGCGGTGGCCTTGCCCGCCCCCACCACGATCGTCCGGCCCCTGGGCGGCTGCGGCAGCGCCGGCGGCACGCACAGCTCCGGCCGGGCGGCATCGACGGCGGCGTCGAACAGCCGGCGCAGCAGGGCTCTGGGATCGGTGGACATGGCAGCCTCGCAGCTCCCCGGGCCGGGGATTGCTTGCAATTCGAAGGGTTGGACTCGCACCATACCCTAGCCCTTTGAGAATCCTTCACGAAGTGGAGAAACGCCGATGCCCGGTCACTACGCTGCACAGACCTATGGCGACACCCCGGTGGGCACCGGCGCCCGCCCCGGGATCGTGGTGGTGGACTTCCAGCTTGGCTTCACCGATCCGCAATACCCGCTGGGCGGCGCCCCGCTGATCGAGCGCGCCGTGGTCAATACCGCCAAGCTGCTGGATGCCGCCCGGCGCATGGGCGTGCCGGTGGCCAACTGCAACACCTGCTACATGGACCAGCGGGAAATGCCGTACTGGAAGGTTTCCGGCGTGCGCGAAACCTTTCTCCACGACCATCCCTCCGTCGCCTACGATCCGCGGATCTTCGACAAGTCCTACGACCTGGCGGTGACCAAGAAGGGTCCGTCGATCCTGTTTGAGACCGGCGTGGTCAGCTACTTCATCAAGCAGCGGGTGGACACGGTGATCGTCACCGGCTGCACCACCAGCGGCTGCATCCGCGCCACCACCATCGACAGCTTCGCCAACCGCTTCCGCACCCTGGTGCCGGAGGATTGCGTGGGCGACCACGAGGAACAGCCGCACAAGGACAATCTGCGCGATGTCGGCGTGCGCTACGCCGATATTGTCGACCTGGACTTCTGCCTCGCCTATTTCGAGGACCTGCGCAAACGCAACGCCGATTAGCGGGGCCGGCCGCCCAGCGGCCGCCTACAGCAGCTCGCGCAGGGCCGGGATCAGCGGCGCATCGGCCGGCGGCATCGGGTAGTCGCGCAACGCCTGCGGCCGCACCCAGGTCAGTTCCTGGCCCTCATGGGGGTGCGGCGTGCCGCGCCAGGTGCGGCAGACATAGAGCGGCATCAGCAGGTGGAAGCTCTCATAGGCGTGCGACGCGAAGGTAAGCGGCGCCAGGCAGCTCTCGTGCGTGTCGATGCCCAGTTCCTCGCGCAACTCGCGGATGAGGGCCGCTTCCGGCGTTTCCCCCTCGGCCACCTTGC
This sequence comes from Rhodospirillaceae bacterium, assembly GCA_020425485.1. GTDB lineage: Bacteria > Pseudomonadota > Alphaproteobacteria > DSM-16000 > Inquilinaceae > JACKIH01. The sequence continues at coordinate 387 of JAGQRL010000004.1, read as the reverse complement.
CGCCGGGAAACTCCCACAGCCCGGCCATGGCCTTGCCGGGCGGCCGGCGGGCCAGCAGCACGCGGCCATCGGCATCCACCAGGGCGACGGCCACCACAAGGACTAGGGGAGCCAAGGGTCCCCCCTAGCTCCGGTAGTCGGCGTTGATGCGGATGTAGCCGTCCGTCAGGTCGCAGGTCCACACCGTGGCCTTGCCGCGGCCCAAGCCGATATCCACCGCGATGTCGATCTCCGGCCCCTTCATGTGGGCGGCCACCGGGGTTTCATCGTAGCCCGGCACGATCTGGCCATCGCGCGTGATCTGCACCCCGCCCATGGAGATCGACAGGCGGTCGCGGTCCGCCGGCTCGCCCGCCTTGCCTACCGCCATGACGATGCGGCCCCAGT
>JAGQRL010000384.1 GCA_020425485.1 Rhodospirillaceae bacterium | reverse complement strand
TGGACGACTACGGCACCACGCCGCTGACCAGCGAGCTTGCCAATTTCGGCCGGGCCGACGTGACGGCGGCCCTGCTGGAGGCGGGCGCAGACCCCAACCTGCCGTCCGAGGGCGGCTCCGCCCCGCTGCACTACGCCCTGCTCTATGAGGACGCACTTCCCCTGGTGACCCTGCTGCTGGACGCCGGCGCCGATGCCAATCTGCGCGACGTGACCAGTTGGACGCCGCTCCACTACGCCGCCAGCTTCGCCGCCGAGGACCGGGCAGCGGTGATCGACGCCCTGCTGGCCGCCGGGGCCGATCCCAATCTGCGCGGCGAGGACGGCGACACGCCGCTGCTGTGGGCGGCCGGCAGCGGATCGGCGGCCATGGTGCGGGCGCTGCTGGCCGGCGGTGCGGAACCCAATGTCTGGGACAACTACGGCCAGCGCCCGTTGCACCAGGCTGCTGCAACCGGCGAAGTGGAGTCGGTGACGGCATTGCTGGAGTCGGGGGCCGCCCTGGAAGCGCCGGACGAGGATGGCTGGACGGCGTTGCTCTTTGCCGTTTCGGCCCAGAACGAAGCCTCCACGGCCCGCCTGCTGGAGGCTGGCGCCGACCCCAATGCCCGCGACAGCGCCGGCTGGACACCCCTGCACCAGGCTGCATCGGAGGGGGAGTCGGAGATCGTCTTCCTGCTGCTGGACGCGGGCGCCGACCCCGCCGCACGCACCAACCAGGGCGAAACCCCGCTCGATGTGATCCCGTATTTCCATCAGACGAGCGAGGCCTATGCGCGGCTGCTCGACCTGTCGGACGGCGTGCTCGACGGTGTGCCGGTTCCCGCAACGCCCGAACCCGCGCCGGGCGGGGAGATCGCCCGCCTGGTGGCGGCCGCGGACCCGGCGGAGGGCGCCCACCTGTTCCGCATGTGCAGCGCCTGCCACACGGCAGAGTTCGGTGCCGGCCACCGCATCGGCCCCAATCTGTGGGGGATCGTCGACCGCCCCATCGCCGCGGCCGAGGGGTATTCCTACTCCTCCGCCCTCACCGAATACGCCGGCCGGACCGGCACCTGGACCTTGGAAGCGCTGGACGCGTTCACCCAGGCCCCGCGGACAGAGGTGCCCGGCACATTGGAAGCCTTCCGCGGCGTGCGCGACCTTGAGGACCGCCTCAACCTGCTGGCCTATCTGGCCACCCTGAGGGAGTGACGGGCGGGGAGCAGCCGGGCGGTGACTGGCGGGCGGTGAGTGGCGGGCAGTGAGTGGCAGGCGGTCCGCAAGGGGCCGCCACCCCCAGCGCCGACAGCCCCTCAGTCCGATTTCGGCTTGGGGTGGCTGTGGGCTTCGGAGAAGCGCTGGTGGTCGATCACCATCACGTAGGTCTCCCCGGAGCGCCCGACGATGTCGAACTTGGTGTCCACGGCGGCCCCGCCGGCCATCTGCTGCTTGAAGGTCCACGCATTGTACTGGGGGCCGTTGCCGCGCTGGTTGCCGCGCGATTCGGCCAGGATCACCTGCAGGTCGTCGGTGTCCTTGCTGCGCGGGAACACCACGGAGACCATGGCGACGTGGTGGTAGCCGCTGGGCTTCTTGAACACGGCGATGTCGTCGACCTTGATGTCGCCCAGCGTCTTGCGCCGGTACTTTTCCTTCGAGGCGTAAAACTCCTCGGTATCGCCGGAGTGGATGGTCAGCTTGGGATACTTGGCCTTCAGGTAGGTCCCGGTGAAGCCGTTGCAGTCCACCCCCAGGTACTTTTCCACCATATTGGCGATCGGCTCGATCTGCACGTTGTGGGTGGTCTTGGTGCCGTCAGCCTCCTTGAAGCGCACGGGGAAGGACGACTTCTTCTCGATGCCCTCGGTGAAGGCCCGGCGCAGCGACAGCAGATCGGCCGCTTCCGCCACCATTTCCGGCGAGCCCTTGCCGTAGAAGGCCTGGGAGACGCGGCCCGGCTTGTAGCTCAGCAGCAGTCCGTGCTTGCTGGTGACGGTGATCACCCCGTCCTGTTCCGACACCGTGGCCAGCTTGCGCGTCTGCAAAATGTCCTTGGGAAAGCGGTTCAGGTGGTCCTTCAGCGCCTTCTTGGCGTTCGGGCGGATGGAGAAGGCGTTGGTGAAGCGCCGGTTGGAATACTCCACCACCGGGGCCGGCACCTGGGCCACGCGGCGCGGCGCACCGTCGAAGATGTCGAAGCTGCCGCAGGTCATCTTGCGGTAGCGGATCGCGTAGTTGGATGCATCGCCCAGATAGGGGCTCGGCCGCTCCTCGAAAAACTCCTGAAGCTCTTCGTAGTAGCCGAGCGCCAGGTCGAGCAGCGACTGTTCTTCGGGGGGTGTGGCCATGCTGCACACCTGGACGTTGTTGTTCGGTCTGCGCCGGGCGGCACCGGCGGAAAGGCTCCGAAGATCGGGCGGACCCATGGCCGCCACACGACGATACGATCTCGAAGGAATATGTCACCGGTGCGGCGCCCTGCCGGCCGCCTGTGCGGTTGTGCCGTGGCGACTGCGGCGTTGCGACTGCTTCTCACCTCCCCCATAACGGCAACAGGGGCGGGCGCACGCCCGCCAGACGTTTACCGGAGGATCAAGGAGGCTGGCATGGGCTGGTTCGTCAAGGCATTCACCAACTATGTGGGGTTCCAGGGGCGCGCCCGCCGCCGCGAGTTCTGGTTCTACACGCTGGTCGTCGTCGTCATCATGGGCGTGCTCTCCACGCTGTTCCCGGGCGACACCTTCTACTACAGCGCCAGCGGCAGTTTCTCCTTCCACTACTCCCCCAGCCCCATCGTGGGGGTGGCCCAGCTCGTCTTCCTGCTGCCCTCGCTGGCCGTGTCGGTGCGCCGGCTGCACGACACCGGCCGGTCGGGCTGGTGGGTGCTGATCGGCCTGATCCCGATCGTCGGCGCCATCGTCCTCATCGTCTTCTTCTGCCAGGACAGCGTCGCCGCCAACCAACACGGCCCCAACCCCAAGGTCGATCTCTGGAAGACCGGCGGCTAGCCGCTACCGGCCGACCGTTTTCAAGGCGGTTCCGGCCCGCTCCCCCACCCGGCCACCCACGGAAGTGCATGATTTCATGGGTCGCCGGGTGGGGGAACGGGCCGGCCACAGCATTCCGAAACACACACCGAGGCTCTGGATGGCGGGGCCGATCCTGGCATAGGGTCGGCCGTTCCGGCCTGATGCCGGGCGCTGTTCCAACAATGGGCGCTGGAAGGACCGGGCATGAAGATCGGTGTGGTGGGGTGCGGCGGCCGCATGGGCCGGATGCTGGTGGCCGAAGTGCTGGCGACCGAGGGCGCCGTGCTCCAGGGCGCCATCGAGCAGGCGGGCAGCCCGCTGATCGGCCGGGATGCCGGGGACCTGGTGGGCGCCGCTGCCGCCGGCGTGGCGGTGACCGAGGATCCCGTACCCCTGTTCGCCACCGCCGACGCGGTGCTGGACTTCACCACCCCTGCCGCCACCGTCGCCTTCTCCCGGCTGGCCGCCCAGGGGCGCTGCGTGCACGTGATCGGCACCACCGGGCTGGGGCCGGAACATATGGAGGAGCTGCACAAGGCGGCCCGCCACACCCGCATCGTCCAGTCCGCCAATATGAGCATGGGCGTGATCCTGCTGGCCGCTCTTGTGGAAAAGGTGGCCGCCGCCCTCGATACCGACTTCGACATCGAGGTGTTCGAAATGCACCACCGCCACAAGGTGGATGCACCTTCCGGCACGGCCTTGCTGCTGGGCGGTGCCGCGGCGGCCGGGCGCGGGGTGGATCTCCACCAGTCGGCCGAACGCGGCCGCGACGGGGTGACGGGCCCGCGCGCCCCCGGCGCCATCGGCTTTTCCGTCGCCCGCGGCGGCGATGTGGTGGGCGAGCACAAAGTGATGTTCGCCGGCCCCGGCGAGCGCATCGAACTCAGCCACATCGCCACCAGCCGCACCATCTATGCCCGCGGTGCGGTGCGCGCCGCCCGCTGGGCGATTCCCCACGATCCCGGCCTCTACACCATGCGCGACGTGCTCGGCCTATGAACCGCGCTCCTGCCGCGGTGGGTGCCGGCCAGGCGATGGTGCTGGGCCTGCTGCTGAGCGGCTGCGTGCTCTACACCATCGGCAACGGCCTGCACAGCACGGTGCTGGGCGTGCGCGGCGACATCGAAGGCTGGGGCAGCACGCTGCTCGGCATCATCATGGCGGGGTTCTCCATCGGCTATATGGCCGGCACCGTGCTGGCGCCGCGGGCGATCCGCCAGTCCGGCCATGTGCGGGCCTTCGCCGCGGCAGCCTCCATGCTGTCCATCGTCACCATCGCCCATGCCATCGTGGTGGACCCGGCCGTCTGGTTCGCGCTCAGGCTGGTGCACGGCGTGTGCTACGCGGTGCTGGGCCTGGTGGCGGAAAGCTGGCTCAACGCCGCCGCAGCACCCGGCACCCGCGGGCGGGTGTTCGGCCTCTATGCCATGCTGGTGCTGCTGTCCTTCATGGCTTCCCAGGTGCTGCTGGTGGTGGCCGACCCGTCGGACTTCGTGCTGTTCGCCCTGGTGTCGATCCTGATTTCCGCCTCGCTGGTGCCGCTGACGCTGAGCGGGGTGGACGCGCCGCGCGACATCCCGGTGTCGCGCATGTCCTTCCGGCGGGTGTTCGAGGTATCGCCCGTCGGTGCCGTCGGCTGCTTCACCAGCGGCGTGGTGTTCGGTGCCTCCTTCAGCCTGTGCGCGGTCTATGCCCGCCAGGTGGGGATGGACCAGCACGGCATCTCGCTGTTCATGGCGGGGCTCTACACCGGTGGAATGCTCATGGTGTGGCCCATCGGCTGGCTGTCGGACCGCATGGACCGGCGCATCGTCATCGCCGCGGCCGCCATCCTGGCCGGCGTCCTGGCGCTGGTGGTGGCGCTTGCCGGCGGCAGCATGGGCAGCTGGGGGCTGATCATCGCCAACATGCTGTTCGGCACGCTGATGACGCCGAACTACGCGCTGTGCGTCGCCCATTCCAACGACTTCGTGGACCGGGCGGAGCTGGTGGGCCTGGCGGCGGCCCTGCTGATGATCTATGCGGTGGGCCAGGTGCTGGGACCGTTGGCGGCGGGCCTGCTGATGGACTGGACCGGCCCGTCCGGCCTCTACCTTCTGGCGGCGGCGGTCATGGCGGCTTTCGGCACCTTCACCCTGTGGCGGCTGGCGGTGGGCCGCAAGCCCGACCCGGCGCAGGTGGAGCCGTTCGTCGACACCCCGCGCACCACCTTCATGGCGAGCACGCTCGACCCCCGCGGCGCCCCGGAGGGCGAGGACGACGGGGCAGAGCCGGAGCCGTCCAGCTAAGGCGGCACCGGCCCGCACCCCCGCCCGGCCACCCAATATTTTACAATGGCTTGGGCGCCCGGGCGGGGGTGAGGGCTGGTGCAGACCGGTCGGAAAATGCGCTATGGTCGGCCGAGGATCACCAAGCATCGGACGACAACCATGGCCATGAAGGTCGCATTTCTGGGGCTGGGCG
>JAGQRL010000383.1 GCA_020425485.1 Rhodospirillaceae bacterium | reverse complement strand
CCCGGCTCGATGCCGTGGCCGGGCGGGTGCTGAAGGGGTAGGGCGGGCTCACACAGCCGTGGCGTGGAGTTGCTCCGTCGGCGCCAGGTAGGTGTCGAACACCGCGGCGACGCTGCGCACCAGCAGGCGGTAGTCCTCCGCCACCGTCACCCGCCAGCCATTGATGGCGAGGATGCCGCGGCGGCGGAACGCCTCCAGGCGCGCCAGTTCCTCGGCAAAGTGGTCGGCCGGCACGCCGAAACCCGCGGCCTCCGCGGCAATGTCCACGCTCAGCGTGCACATCAGCTCCTCGATCACCCGGCGGCGCAGCCTGTCCTCGGCATCCAGCGCACAGGCCCTTGCGATGGGCAGGCGCCCGGCCGCCACCTGGGCCAGATAGGCCGGAATGTCCGGCGTGTTCTGCACATACAGGTCGTCGAAGGCACCGATGGCGGAGGCACCGAAGCCCAGCAGGGTGGGGCAGGCATCGGTGGTGTAGCCCTGGAAGTTGCGGCGCAGCCGGCCGGCCGCCGCGGCCTCCGCCAGCCCGTCCCCCGGCAGGGCGTAGTGGTCGAGCCCGATGGGGATATAGCCGTGGTGCACCAGGCGGTCGTGCACCGCCAGGGCCTGGTCCAGCCGTTCCGCCCCGCCCGGCAGGGCGGCGGGGTCGATCAGCCGCTGGTGGCGCTTCAGGCGCGGCAGATGGGCATAGCCGAACACGGCGATGCGGCCGGGCTTCAGGTCGGCAATGCCGTCCACCGTATCTGCCACGCTGGCCACCGTCTGGTGCGGCAGGCCGTACACCAGGTCCAGGTTGATCTCTGAGATGCCGACGGCGCGCAGCCGCTCGATCGCCCGCACCGTGTCGGCGAGCGGCTGGATGCGGTTGATGGCCGCCTGCACGCGCTCGTCCAGGCTTTGCACGCCAAGGCTTACGCGGGTGATGCGGGCTTCGCGGAAGGCCTCGGCATGGGCATCGGTGAACACCCGCGGGTCGATCTCGATGGCCGCCTCGCACGCTTCGGTGCGCCGGAAGGCCCGGTCGATCTGCGCCATGAAGGCGGTGAAGGTGTCCACCGCCAGGATGGTGGGGGTGCCGCCGCCCCAATGGATGTGGCCCACCGCGGCGCGATGGCCGATGCGGTCCGCCACCCGGTCGATCTCCAGCGCCATCGCCTCGGCGTAGCGCAGCACCGGCGTGTCCACCCGGGTCGCCCGCGTGTGGCAGCCGCAATACCAGCACAGCGTCCGGCAATAGGGCACATGCAGGTAGAGCGACAGCGGTTCGGCAAAGCCGCCGGCCAGCCGGGCGGCATAGGCCCCATCGTCCGAAGCAGGGCGGAAATGCGGGGCCGTGGGGTAGCTGGTGTAGCGCGGAACGCGGTCGTATTGGTGGGCGAGGATCTGTGCTCTATCCATTGGGCTGGCCTTGGCTGCACGCCGCGGCGGCAGCTTTGATCGGCGTCCATCGACGCAATTCGGCGGGGACCATACACCATACCATGACGACCGACGTGGCAATCATCGGCGGAGCAGCCATCGGCAGTGCGGTGGCGAGCTTCCTGAAGGCGGAGCTGGGCTTTGCGGGCCGTGTGGTGGTGGTGGAACGCGACCCTGGCTATCAGGACTGCTCCACCACGCGGTCGGCCGCTTCCATCCGCACCCAGTTCTCCACCCCGGTGAACATCGCCCTGTCGCGCTTCGGGTTCGACTATTTGAGGCGGGCTGAGGACACCCTGGCGGTGGACGGCGAGCTGCCGCCGATCAACCTGGTGGAGCGCGGCTACCTCTACCTCGCCACCGATGCCGGCCTGCCGATCCTGCGCGCCAACCACGAGGTGCAGTGCGCCGCCGGGGCCAACGTGTCGCTGCTGGGCCCGGCGGAGCTGGCCGCCCGGTTCCCGTGGCTGCGCACCGAGGATCTGGCCGGCGGTGCCTATGGTGAAAGCGGGGAGGGCTGGTTCGATGCCTATGCCCTGCTGCACGCCTTCCGCCGCAAGGCGCGCGCCCATGGGGCGGAGTATGTGCATGGCCAGGTGGTGGGGCTGGAGCGCCAGGGCGACCGTGTGGTGTCGCTCACCCTGGCCGATGGCAGCCGTATTCCCGCCGGCACGGTGGTGAACGCCGCCGGGCCGCGGGCGGCCGACGTGGCGGCCATGGCGGGGATCGACCTGCCGGTCAGGCCGCGCAAGCGCTTCGTGTTCACCTTCGATTGCCGCGAGGCACCGGCCGGCGTGCCCATGGTGATCGACCCGTCGGGCGTCTATGTCCGCCCCGAAGGCCAGCAGTTCATCTGCGGCACCTCGCCGCCGCCCGACCAAGACCCCGATTGCCTGGATTTCGAGATCGACCATACGGTGTTCGAAGAGGAGATCTGGCCGGCGCTGGCCCACCGCATCCCCGCTTTCGAGGCGCTGAAGCCCCTGCGCGCCTGGGCCGGCCACTATGCGATGAGCACGCTCGACTGCAACGCCATCCTTGGGCTCCATCCCGACGTGGCGAACCTCTACTTCGCCAACGGCTTTTCCGGCCACGGCATCCAGCAGGCGGCCGGGGTGGGCCGGGCGATCGCGGAGATGATCGCCACCGGCGCCAGCCGCTCCATAGACGTGTCGCCGCTCGGCTGGGCGCGGGTGCTGGAAGGCCGGCCGCTGGCCGAACACAACGTGATTTGAGGAACCGATCCATGGATCAGATCCAAGGTGCCGATGCCGCCCCGGAACTGGATGAGATCCGCGATGCCCGCATGCTGCTGGGCAACCGGGTGCTCACCACCCCGGTGCATCCCTGGCGCGGCGGCCTGATGGAGCGCCTGGCGGCCCCGGGTACGGAGGTGTGGGCCAAGCTGGAGCTGCTGCAGGTAACGGGCACCTTCAAGCCCCGCGGCGCCTTGCTGGCCACCATGGCGCTGGACGAGGACACACGGAAGCGCGGCATCGTCGCCGTGTCGGCCGGCAACCACGCCATCGCCGCGGCCTTTGCCGCCGCCAGCCTGGGCACATCGGCCAAGGTGGTGATGATCAGCACCGCCAGCCCGCTGCGCGTGCGCAAGTGCCGCGACTACGGCGCCGAGGTGATCCTGACCGACACCATCGGCGAAGCGTTCGAGACGGTGGCGCGCATCGCGGAGGAGGAGGGGCGCACCAACATCCACCCCTTCGATGGCCGCTGGACCAATCTGGGCACCGCCACCGTGGGCCTGGAATTCATGCACCAGGTGCCGGGGCTGGACGCCGTGGTGGTGCCGATCGGCGGCGGTGGGCTGATCGCCGGGGTGGCCAATGCGGTGAAGCGCGTGAACCCCGCCTGCCGGGTGCTGGGGGTGGAGCCGTTCGGGGCGGACACCATCACCCGCAGCCTGGCGGCCGACGCGCCCCAGACCATCGACAAGGTGACCACCATCGCCGACAGCCTGGGCGCCCCCTTGGCACTGCCCTACAGCTTCGGGCTGATCCGCCACTTCGTCGACGAGGTGGTGCGGGTGGACGACGATGCGCTGCGCGAGGCCATGGCGCTGATCTTCCAGGAAACCAAGTTCGCGGTGGAACCGGCGGGGGCGGCGGCCACCGCTGCCCTGCTGGGGCCGCTGCGCGAGGGGCTGGCGGGCAAACGCGTCGGGCTGGTGTTCTGCGGCACCAATATCGATATCGACCTGTTCCACACCTACGCGTCGGCCGGCCGGGATCGGCTGGAGCGGCGGCTGGAAAGCCTGTCGTGAGATTTGCGCTTGCCAACGGTGGCGCCAATGCCGGCCCGCTGCGCCACCCGGCAACCCCTTGGATACACTCGTTGGGTGGCCGGGTGGGGGAGCGGGCCGGAGCCGCCGCAATGGAGGGCGCAGCCTTAGGGAGACAGCGGCCAGTCGGTCACCGAGCCGTCGTCGTGGTTCAGCACCACCAGGCGCTGGCTGCCGTCCGTGGCTTCCACCAGCAGCACCGTGCGCCGGTCGCCGCCGGTCAGCCCGGCAATGCGTTCGCCCGCTGCCAGGGCGATGGGCGCGCGCTCCATCACCGCGGTGTCCTCGGCGGTCGTGAAGGCGCGGCGGCCAAGCTCGCCCAGCAGCACCAGGGTGAGCACGACGATCAACGCGCCCATGCCGTAGGTTACGGCTTTCAGCCAGCGGGGTGCCGATGACATGGTCCGAAGTCCCGTGGGATGACGACGATGCGGACCTTTCGCCCGCGGGCCCCCTTCCTAGCGCGGAGACGGTGCATCAGGCCAGCGTGGAGGCAGGCTGGGCCGGGCGGCGGCTGGATGCCTGCCTGGCCGAAGCCGTACCGGCGCTCAGCCGCTCGCGCCTGAAGGCGCTGATCCTGGCGGGTGCGGTGCGCGACGGGGCCGGGCAGGTGTGGGCCGACCCCGCCGCCAAGGTGGCCGAGGGCCTGGCGTTCACCGTGGCGGTGCCGGCACCGGTGGCAGCACAGCCGCAGCCCCAGGCGATCCCGCTGTCCGTCGTTTATGAGGACGACTGGATCATCGTCATCGACAAGCCGGCCGGCATGGTGGTGCACCCGGCGGCCGGCAACCCGGACGGCACGCTGGTGAACGCGCTGCTGGCCCATTGCGGCCCCAGCCTTTCGGGCATCGGCGGGGTGGCGCGGCCGGGCATCGTCCACCGGCTGGACAAGGACACCAGCGGCCTGCTGGTGGCGGCGAAGACGGAGGCGGCGCACAGGCACCTCACTGCCCAGTTCGCCGACCGCAGCCTGTCGCGCGAGTACCAGGCGGTGGTGCGCGGCTGCCCGATGCCGGCCGAAGGCACGGTGGATGCGCCGATCGCCCGCCACCCGCGCGACCGCCAGCGCATGGCCGTGGTGGCGAGCGGCCGGCCCGCGGTGACCCACTATCGGCTGGTCGCCCGATTCGCCACCGCCAGCCTGCTCGACTGCCGCCTGGAGACCGGACGGACCCACCAGATCCGCGTGCATTTGGCGCAGATCGGCCATCCCGTGATCGGGGACCGGGTGTATGGCCGGGCGCCGCGCAAGGCCGATCCTCCGGCCATCCGCGCCTTTGCCCGCCAGGCTTTGCACGCCGTGCGCCTGAAGCTGCGCCACCCGGCCGATGACGCCCCGATGGAGTTCCAAGCGCCGCTGCCCGACGATATCCGTGATCTGATTAAGGACTTGTCCACCGAGCTGTGAGAAGTACTTGACAGGGGCAATAGGTTAAGCGCGCCCGATTTTGCCACGATGGCGGCCGATGATCCGCCGGCCGTGGCAAGAGCACGCGGCGACGCCGGAGCACGGTGAGACATGGCTGTGCCGGCCCACACCCCCACCCGGCCA
>JAGQRL010000055.1 GCA_020425485.1 Rhodospirillaceae bacterium | reverse complement strand
TGATGGCGTTGGCCACGCCGCCCACCGCCATGTTCTGGATGTGCGGGGTCTTGCCGCCGAGGATGGCGACGATGCGGTTGGCCTTGCGCTGGTAGTCGAGCGCCTGGAGGTAGTGGACGGCGGCGATCAGGTTCACCTCCGGCTCCAGCACCATGGCCGGGTGGCCCCAATAGCCGCTGCCGAAGACGCCGAGCTGGCCTGAGCCGACGAAGGCGCGCAGCCGTTCCTGCGCCTGGGTGAATTCCTGCACGCTGTTGCGCGGCCAGTCCGACAGGGTCTGCGCGACCCGGGCGGCGGCGGCGGGATCGGCATCCAGGGCGGAGACGATGTCCACCCAGTCCAAGGCGGACAGGTGATAGAAATGGACGATGTGATCATGCACACCGTGGGCGGTGATGATCATGTTGCGGATGTACTGGGCGTTCAGCGGCACTTCCAGGCCCAGCGCATTTTCGATCGCCCGCACCGAGGCGATGGCGTGCACGGTGGTGCACACGCCGCAGATGCGCTGGGCGAAGATCCAGGCGTCGCGCGCATCGCGGTCGCGCAGGATCAGTTCGATGCCGCGCCACATCTGGCCCGATGCCCAGGCATTGGCAACGCGGCCGTCATCGACCTCGCAGTCGATCCGCAGGTGGCCTTCGATGCGGGTGATCGGGTCGACGGTAATGCGCATTCCTCGGTCCTCCTGCGGTCGCCCGGTGGTGCCGGGCGCCAACGCCCATGGGGCTGTTGAGGTCTTCTTCTTTGATCAGGCAGATGCGGTTCCTTCGGGGTGTTCGGCGTGCTCTTCGCGGTAGGCGGCTTCCACGGTTTCCAGCACCGGCAACCGTTTGACGAAGACCATGTAGAGCATGACTTCCAGGGAGAAGATCCCCACCGTCACCATGATCTCGCCGACCGACGGGAAGTAGAACCAGCCGTCACCGGGGTGGTAGGCGACCAGGTAGCAGTCGACGCGATAGAGCGTGCCGGCCACCAGCAGCAGCAGCGCTGCCAGGAACAGGCGCAGCGCCGTCGGCCGGGAGCTGCGCGGCCACAGCAGGTAGAGGGCCACGAGGTGGACGACCGTCTCCACCCAGAACATCACTGCGTCGGTGGTGGCGGCGAAGGCGAAGCTGATGTTGCCGCTGAACACCAGGTCGGCCAGGCGCAGCACCAGGAAGCCCAGCAGCAGCCAGGCCATGGCCGTGCACAGCCGGTTGAGGATGAAGGTTTCCATCGGCCGGCGGAAACCGATGGAGGCCAGCACCGCCTCGAACACCACGATGGCGAAGCCCATGAACAGGGCCGACACCAAGAACAGCAGCGGCAGAAGCTGGGTCTGCCACAGCGGCGAAAGCTGGTGGCCGAGGATCACCAGGATGGTGCCCATGGACGACTGGTGCATGGTGGGCAGCAGCACACCGAGGCCGATGAAGATGAACAGCACGCGGTCGAGCTTGCGGCGCACGTTCCGCATGCCGAGCTTTTCCAGGAACACCGGCGAGAACTCGACCATCAGCACGGTAATATAGGCGGCGATGCACAGTGCCGTTTCCAGCATCACCGAGTTGTATTGCGACAGCCAGGGCAGGAACATGTTGTAGCCCTGCCAGTAGCGCCCCAGGTCGATCAGCACCGAAAGGCCGCCCAGCGCGTAGCCGAACAGGCTGGCCAGCAGGGCCGGCCGCACCAGCGGGTGGTATTCGCCGCGATTGAGGATGTAGACCAGCAGCGCGATGGCGTAGCCCGCACAGCCGAAGGCGGTGCCGACCACCAGGTCGATGGCGATCCAGATGCCCCACGGATAGCCGTCCGACAGGTTGGTGACGGCCCCCAGCCCGAAGACGAAGCGCTGCACCAGAAAATAGGTGGCGATCAGCGCAAACGCCGCCAGCACGATGAACGGGCCGGTGAGGATGCGGCCGCCGAGCGGCGCGTGCTTTGGTGTGCGAACAGCGGCCATGGCGTCTTACCCTTGCGAGCGGTGGGCGGTCGCGAGACCGGCCCGCGCCGACTTCGTGACTATGACAGTCAATCTTGGTCGAGACAGACAATCGAGATATTGCGGCCTTACCTCAAAGAAGTGGCGAACTGGAACTGTACCAACGAGTAACGTTTTCTGAAAGCTGACGAGCACTTCTTTCATCTGAGTCACCAAAATCTTGCGGTTTTCCTTAGTTGTTCCCGAGCTTTTTCCTCATCAATGCGACCAGTCTCGTCGACAGCTGCACTTCGGAGAATGAAAATCAGTGCGGCCCAATCTTGGGGTAGCTTCTGGTTCCCTCGTGCGAAAAACCCAGCAGCAAAGGAACGGAGTGTCGCTTCGTTAACTGGTTCATACTCTTGATACTCGGCTCCATTTTCTACCGCACGCCTTTCTTGTAGAAATATATTCCAGATCCTATCGATACTGCGCATATGCTTAGCACAATCGACAAGGAGATTGACTAATTCTGTATTGTCGTCAACGTGCCAGTCGGACGCCCTTGGCATTCACTCTCTCTACCTGCGCTCGATACTCATTGCTTTCAGTCCCTCTTCGGTTCCGACCTCCCCCCAACCGATCGCTCAAATACTGAGACATATCGGGTAGCCGGGGAGCAGTTTGGGCCGGCGCAGCCCTATCTCCTCATGCGCTAGTCCCAATCCTCCGGCCGATGCCGGCGCGAGCTGCGATAGGCGAAGACCACCAGGCCGCCGAGCAGCAGCATGGGGGCGACCATGTAGCGGTAGAGCGTGTGCTGGATGCCTTCGGTGATCGACGCGTAGGACGTGGTGGGCACGTCCTCCGGCAGACCCAGCAGATCGAACGGCACGCCGGCCAGCATGCGGCACTGGGTGCTGCCGAGGATCTCCTCGCCGTAGATCTCGTCCCGGTAGTGCGCCACCGGCGCTTCGTGCCCCGCCCGGTCGGTCACCGGAGCACCGCCGTTATCCGCACGCATCAGGGTGCCGCGGGGGAAGCGGTAGCGGTCGCCGGGGTTGGCGGCGAGCCGCCGCTGCGCTTCGGCTTCCAGCACGTCGACATGGCCGAACAGGGTGGCCCCGGTCGGGCACACGTCAGCGCAGGCCGGGATGTCCTGGTCCGGCAGGTTGGAGCAGAGCTGGCACTTCTGGATCTGGCCGAAGGGGTTGTCGAACTCGTAGCGCGGCACCCCGAACGGGCAGGCGAACACGCAGTAGCGGCAGCCGATGCAGCGATCGGGATGGTGGCTGACGATGCCGGTTTCCGCATCCTTGGTCATGGCGGAGACGGGGCAGACCGACACGCACGACGCATCGGTGCAGTGCATGCACTGGCGCTTCACGAAGGCGTAGCCGTCGACCTCGCGGTCTTTCACCTCCATGGTGCCGTTCTGGTAGACCTGGATCACCGTCAGCGTGTCGCCCGACAGGTCGGTCGGCGTATCCCAGGTGCCGCCGTTCCAGGCCTCGTAGCGCTCCGGTTCTTCAGCCGGCATGCCGTTGGCGCGCTTGCACGCCACCTGGCAGGCGCGGCAGCCGATGCACAGCGTGGAATCGTAGAGCAGCCCGACCGCGCCGTCCGGCATGGGCCGGGGATCGCGCCGCAGGTCCTGGGCCGCGACCTCGCCGCTGGCGCAAACGGTCACGGCCGTAACGGCCGCAGCGCCGGTCGCCCCCTCGGCCGCGGCGAGCTTCAGAAAGTCGCGTCGGTTCAGGGTCATGGCAGTATCACCGCTGTCGTCAGGTGGGGTCGTCGGGCGACGCTTGCTCGGGCGGTGCCTCGCCCGGCGGGGGGCCATGCTTGGCCAGACGGCTGGCCAGCACCGCCGCGGCCCCGACCGCAGCACCGGCAACCCCGGCGGCGACCCCGACGGCAGCGGTGCCCAGCCCTCCCTGCTCTTCCACCACACGCGGGAACGCGGTGGGCGGGGTAACCGTCTGCAAGGTGGCCAGGCTGTGGATCGACTTGGTGAACCCCACCCCCTGCTCGGTGCACCCGAAGCACGGGTGGCCGATGCCGACGGGCCAGGCGCTTTCGCCGATATCGTTGAAGCCTATGGCTGGGCAGTTGGCCCAGGTTTCCGGCCCCTTGCAGCCGAGGTAATAGAGGCACCACCCCTGTCGGTGGCCCTCGTCTCCAAACTCACGGGCGAAGCGGCCGGCATCGAAATGCGGGCGGCGTTCGCAATTCTCGTGGATCAGCCGGCCATAGGCGAAGCGCGGCCGGTTGCGCTGGTCGAGCGCCGGCAGTTCCCCGAAGGTCAGGTAGTGCAGCACGGTGACCAGGAAGTTGTAGGGGTTGGGCGGGCAGCCGGGGATCGTCACCACCGTATGGTCGGGCAGCACCTCCTGGGCGGAGCGTGCGTTGGTGGGGTTGGGCGAACTCGACGGCACGCCACCCCAGGACGAGCACGAGCCCATGGCGATGATGGCGCCCGCCCCTTCCGCCGCCCGGGTGACGGAGTCGACGAAGCGTTCGCCGGCGATCTTGCAGTAGTCCGCCGTGTCGCCGGTGGGGATGGCACCGTCGATCACCAGCAGGTAGCGGCCATGGTTTTCTTCCATGGAGCGGCGGCGGAACTCTTCGGCCTGGTGGCCGGCGCCGGAACACAGCGTCTCGTGGTAGTCCAGCGAGATCTGGTCGAGGATCAGGCTTTCCAGGGTCGGGTGATGCGCCCGCAGCAGCGTTTCGGTGCAGCCCGTACAGGCCTGGCCGGATAGCCAGATCACCGGCGGCCTGGCGGCGCTGGTCGTGGCATTGGCGATGCGCACGCCCAGCGCCGGCGACAGGCCAAGCGCAGCCGCCACACCGGTGCAGTACATCAAGAACTCCCGGCGGGTTACGCCGCCGAGCGCCCCCTCATAACTGTCCAGTTTACCAATCGGCTCGTCACTTTCGTGACTGGGCACGGGGATGGCGACCTGTTGCAAGGCCATAGGCACATCCTCCCGATCTTCCCGTCGTCTTTGCGACGCGGGACCGCTAAGCGGTTATTATTGGCAAGGTCCGTATTCGTTCGGAGCCATGCGTTCAGCCGAAACTAAGCATTCGAATTTTGCAAGTCTCTGACTTAGATCAACTTGCACCCACTTAGAGTAAAAAATTTCCCTCGAAGCTCCCCTTTCTCTATCTCAGTTTGAAGACTTGCATCCTGAGAGTCGGGACATGCTCCTCTATTCAATCTGAGAGCGTTCGCAGGAAGGCGATCACCCGGGCGCGGTCGTCGGCATCGGCCATGCCAACAAAGGTCATGGCATTGCCCGGCAGGGCTGCCGCCGGATTGGCGAGGAAGTGGTCGAGCCGCTCCGGTGTCCAGCTTCCCTCCGCCGTCGCCAGGGTGTGGGAGTAGCCGAAACCGTCGACCGAGCCGACCGGCCGGCCGACCACGCCCCACAGCGGCGGCCCCACCCGCGGCGGCGCCCCCCGCTCCAGCGCGTGGCAGACGGCGCAGGCCTGGGCCAGCGCGCGGCCGCTGGAAACGGCGGCGGGGTCCTCAACGGATCCGGCATGCCAGGGTTGCCAGGCGGCGATGGCGAGCCCCGCCAGACACAGGCCGACCACCGCCGCGGCGATGGCGGTGCGCCGGCTGCGCAGCGTGCGATCAGGCTGCCCCATGGTCCCCGCCCGGGCCGCCGTGGGGCAGCCAAGAGCACCGCAACGCAACATCGTTGCCGGTCTCGCCCGTTGCGGGCAATCCCACCCGGCAAATATCGGGGGTGAACGCTGCAAACATGTCTCGCCGCCCCATCAGTTCCGCACGCGGTTGATTACTATGAAATCCAATGTCTGTTTTCTTCGGAAGCCGAGCGGCCAGTCATCCTTAACAACTTGTCGGACGTGCCATGCATACCGTCCACACCTGCTCCGCAAGATGACAGACTCGCCCAGACCCCTCGTTGCCATATTATTAGATGGTGGATTGACCAGTGTTTGTAGGTTCGCGTGGCCATCAAGTCGTTGCACTGCAACAAAGCCTGCTTTGATTGAGCGCAGCGAAAGACCCGCGGGCCAGCCCATCTGAGGACCGACCCATGATTCGCCGACTGGAAGAACGCGCTGTGCTTGCCATGCTGGCCGGCACGGGCGTTGCCTGTGTCGCCCTGACGGTTTTGTACGCCCTGGCCATCGCCGGCAGGGGCTTCTAAGCACCACCCCCGCCGCCGTCCTTCCGACCGACCGGACGTTGTGAGCCGGCCGCGCACCTTGTCGGTGCGCGCCGTCGTCAGGCTGTGGCCAGCATGACCCCGCCCACCGCGATGGCGCCGCCCATCAGGCGTACCGCGTAGGGTGCGGCCGTGGCCGCCAGCCGGCGCACGCCGATGCCCAGCCCGGCACCGGCCGCGTGCAGGGCCGCCGTGGCCAGCATGAACCCCGCCGCATAGTCCAGGCCGCTCGGCACCGGCATTTCCGTGCCGTGGGCATGGCCGTGGAACACCGCGAACACGCCCGCGAGCGCCATGGAAGCGGCCAGCGACATGTGGCGGCCGACCGCCACCACCATGCCCAGAACGATCACCGAGCCGACGATCCCGGTTTCCACCAGCGGCAGCGGCACCCCGTAGGCGCCCAGGACACCGCCGACCGCCAGCATCGCCAGAAAGGCGAGCGGGATCAGCCACAGCGACCGGCCGCCCTGCTGGGCCGCCAGAATGCCGATGGCGACCATGGCCAGCACATGGTCGAGCCCGCCGAGCGGGTGGCCAAGCCCGGCCAGCAGCCCCGAAGTCGGGCCGGCGCCCGTGTGGGCCCAGGCGGGAACGGCGATGAGGGCAAGTCCTGCGGCGAGCAGTAGCGACAGTCGAGACATCGGTTTTCTCCCTTCAGTCCAATTGGTCGGCATCTTCTTGTCAGTCCGCACGGTCCTGTTGTCGTGCCTGGTCTTGTGGCCGGCGCGGTCCGGCTCAGCAGATCCGCGGCAACGGCTCGCCGGCCAGCCAGTCGATCAGGCGTGAGCCGCCAAAGCCGGTGCGCATCTGCACGAACTTCCGGTCGTCCTCCACCACCCGGCCGATCACCGCCGCGTCGGCGCCCAGTCGGTGGGCGCGCATCGCCGCCACCAGGCGGTCGGCATCGTCCCCGGCGCAGATCGCCACCAGCTTGCCTTCGTTGGCGATGTTGAGCGGGTCGAGCCCCAGCAGCTCGCAGGCCGCACGCACCTCGCCGCGCACCGGGATCGCCGCTTCCTCCACGACGATGCCCACCTGCGACTGGTCGGCCACCTCGTTCAGCGTTGCCGCCAGGCCGCCGCGCGTGGGATCGCGCAGCACGTGGATGTCCGGCACCGCGGCCACCATGTCGGCCACCAGCCCGGCCAGCGCTGCGGTGTCGGACTGGATGGCGGTCTGGAAGCTCAGCGCCTCGCGCTGGGCCAGCACCGCCACGCCGTGGTCGCCGATGGTTCCGCTTAGCACCACGGCATCGCCCGGCCGGGCGCGGTCGGCGGACGGGTTCACCCCGTCGGGTGCCACGCCGATGCCGGTGGTGGTGATGAACACGCCGTCGCCCTTGCCCCGCTGCACCACCTTGGTGTCGCCGGTGACGATGGTGACGCCCGCCTGCCGGGCCGCATCGGCCATGGAGCGGGCCACCCGCACCAGATCGGCCAGCGCCAGACCCTCTTCCAGGATGAAGCCGGCCGACAGGTAGTGGGGCTTCGCGCCGGCCATGGCGATATCGTTCACCGTGCCGTTCACCGCCAGCGCGCCGATATCCCCGCCGGGAAAGAACAGGGGGGAGACCACATAGCCGTCGGTGGTCATCACCGTGCGGCCGGCCGGCAGCGGGATGTCCGCCTGGTCGTTGCGCCGGTTGAGCGCCGGGTTGTCGAAGGCCGCCAGGAAGATGCCCTCGATCAACTGGCTCATGGCCTTGCCGCCGGCGCCATGGCTCATGGTCACCGCACCGTGGCGCAGGTCGAGGTGGCGGGCGGAGGGGGCGCGTCGCGACATGCCGGGCCTGCCTACACCGGTTCCGGTTCGCTGTGGGCCGGCACCGGGCGGCCGCGGCCATAGGTGTAGTAGGCGGCACAGGCACCTTCCGACGACACCATGCACGCCCCCACCGGGGTTTCCGGCGTGCAGGCGTTGCCGAACAGCCGGCAGTCCAGCGGGTGCTTCATGCCGCGCAGGATTTCCGGGCAGTCGCAGGCCGGGTTGTCGGCGACGGAGCGGTCGGGCAGCGGGAAGCGCTGTTCCGCATCGAACTTGGCGAACTCGGCACTCAGGCGCAGCGCGCTCTGGGGAATGCTGCCGAGCCCGCGCCATTCGAAGCTGTCGCGCAGGGCGAACACCCGGTCCATCATCGCCTGGGCCTTGCGGTTGCCCTCCCACGAAACGACGCGGCGATACTGGATGGTCACCTCCACCCGCTCCTCGTTGAGCAGGTCGATCAGCATGGCCACCGATTGCAGGATATCCACCGGCTCGAAGCCGGAAATCACCATGGGCTTGGCGTATTGGCGCATCAGCGGCTCGTAGACGCCGGCACCGATCACCGTGCTGACATGGCCGGGGCCGACGAACCCGTCGATGGTCGGCATCGCCCGCTCCGCGGCTGGCGCCAGGATCGCCGTCAGCGCCGGCGGGGTGAGCACGTGGTAGCAGAGCACGGAGAAGTTGGTGAGGCCCAGGGCTTCGGCCTGCAGCACCGCCGCGGCGGTGGCCGGCGCGGTGGTTTCGAACCCGATGCCGAGGAACACCACCTGGCGGTCCGGCATCGCCTTGGCGAAGTCCAGCGCATCGGTGGGCGAGTAGACGATGCGCACATCGGCCCCGGCGGCGCGCGCGCCGATCAGGTTGGTGTCGCCCGATCCCGGCACCCGCAGCACATCGCCGTAGCAGCACAGCACCACGTCGTGGCTGAGCGCCAGGGCGCGCGCCTGGTCCACCCGACCGATGGGCAGCACGCACACCGGGCAGCCCGGCCCGTGGATCAGCGTCACGGCGGGCGGCAGCAGGCTTTCCAGGTCGTAGCGGCTGATGGTGTGGGTATGGCCGCCGCAGAATTCCATCAGCCGGTAGGTGCGGCCGGGGCGCACGCGTGCGGCAATCGCATCGGCCAGCCCGCGGGCCAATTCGCCGTCGCGGAACTCGTCGATGTAGCGCAGGCCGCCGCTGGCGCCGCCGCTCATGCCCCCGCCTCCTCGAAGGCCAGGCCCTGGCGCAGCAGTTCCAGGGTTTCCTCCGCTTCCTCGCGGTCCAGCCGGGTGAGCGCGAAGCCGACATGGACGATGACGAAATCGCCCACCGCCACATCGTCCACCAGCATCAAGGAGATGCGTTTGCGGATGCCGCCCAGGTTGACGAGCGCATCATCGCCGGTGATTTCGATCACCTCTGCCGGAACCGCCAGGCACATCGGCTCTCTCCCTTTCTCGCTCGCCCCTACTCGCCGGTTTCGCCGGCCCGAAGGCCCGCGATCCACGCCTGGCCGAGCGCCAGGCCACCATCGTTGGGCGGCACCGCGCGTGCGGTCAGCACCGCCAGGCCGCACCCGGCCAGCCCCTCGATCAGCCCTTCGGCCAGCACCTTGTTAACCAGGCAGCCGCCGCCCAGTGCGACTTGCCGCAGGCCGGTGGCTTCGGCCGCCCGGCGCACCCAGTCCACAAGGGCGGCGACCAGGGTGCCGTGGAACAGCTCCGCCCCCTCCTGCGCCCCACGGCCGATCAGGCTCTCCAGCAGGGGC
Organism: Rhodospirillaceae bacterium; assembly: GCA_020425485.1. Taxonomy (GTDB): domain Bacteria; phylum Pseudomonadota; class Alphaproteobacteria; order DSM-16000; family Inquilinaceae; genus JACKIH01. The sequence goes on along the minus strand of JAGQRL010000055.1, from coordinate 22,002 downwards.
AGCAGGCTGAGGCGGTTGTCCGCATCGATGCTCCAGCCGCCGGCCTGCACGCGGGGCACGCCGACCAGCCCTTCCAGCCGCATCGCCGCTTCCGCCTCGAAGGAGGCGACCGGGCAGAGGCCGAGCAGCCCCGCCGCGGCATCGAACAGGCGGCCGGCGGAACTGGTGGGCGGGCAGCGCAGGTCGCGTCGCAGCAGCTCCGCCAGCTCCGCCGCCGGGCCGTGCTGCGCCAGACGCGGCGCGATCTGGTCGGTCCGGCCGAGCCGGTGGAGGGCGGCCGCCGCCATCCGCCAGGGCTGGGTGGCCGCCGCATCGCCACCGGGCAGCGCCAGCTCGTCCAGATGGCCAAGGCGGCGGAACCGCGGCCCGTCGACCTCCAGCAGCTCGCCGCCCCAGGCGGCCCCATCGTCGCCCATGCCGACACCATCCAGCGCCAGGCCGAGCAACCGCCCCGCCACCCCGTGTTCCGCCGCCACCGCGGCGATGTGGGCGTGGTGGTGCTGCACGGCCAGGGTCGGCAGGCCGAGGGTTTCGGCATAGCGGGTGGAGGCATAGTCCGGGTGCAGATCGTGGGCAACCAGAACCGGCTCGCTGCCCACCAGGCGCCGCAGATGGGCCACCGCTTCCTCAAAGAAACGCAGCCCCTCGGCCGTATCCAGGTCGCCGATGTGCTGGGAGAGGAAGGCGTCGGCCCCGCGCGTCAGGCACACGGTGGACTTGAAATGGGCGCCCAGCGCCAGCACCGGCGGCACCGGCCGGGCCAGGCGCACCGGCGTCGGCACCGCCCCGCGGGCGCGGCGGACGGCAAGCGGCCGGCCGGCCACCTGGCGCACCACGCCATCATCGGCGCGCACCACGATGGGCCGGTCGTGGTCCACCGTGGCATCGGCGATGCCACCCAAGCGGCGGGCCGCATCCGCCCCGTCGATCACCAGCGGCTCGCCGCTGACATTGGCACTGGTCATCACCAGCACCAGGTCCTGCGGCACCTCCAGCCAGCCGGTGCCGGATGGCCGGCCGGCCGCTTCGTGGAACAGCAGATAGTGCAGAGGCGTGTAGGGCAGCAGCACGCCGAGCCAGGGCAGGCCGGGCGCAATGCCGTCTGCCAGGGCCGCAGCACCTGCGGATTTGCGCAGCAGCACCACCGGCCGTTCGATGCTGGCGAGCAGGGCCGCCTCCCCGGCGTCGGCTTCGGCGAACGCTCCAACGGAGGCGAGGCCGGCCACCATCACGGCAAACGGCTTACCGTCGCGCTGCTTGGCGCGGCGCAGGCGGGCGACGGCGGCACCGTTGCGCGCATCGCACGCCAGGTGGAAGCCACCCAGCCCCTTCAACGCCAGGATCTCGCCGGCCGCCAGGCGGGCTGCGATCTCGTCGACCGGCATGGAGAGGTGCGGCCCGCACTCCGGGCAGGCGATGGGCTGGGCGTGGAAGCGGCGGTCGGCGGGGTCGTGATATTCGGCCGCACAGGCGGCACACAGCGGGAAGCCGGCCATGCTGGTCTGCGGCCGGTCGTAGGGCAGCCGGCCGGTGATGGTGAAGCGCGGCCCGCAATGGGTGCAGGTGAGGAAGGGGTAGCGGTAGCGCCGGTCGGCCGGGTCGAACAGCTCCTCCAGGCAGGCCGGGCACACCGCGGCATCGGGCGGCACCTCGGTGGCCACGGCCCCGGCCCGGCGGCTTTCCAGGATGGCGAATTCCCCGGCGACGGTGCCGACCGGCCGGGGCTCGACCCGCAGGTCCTCCACGCGGATGTCGTCGATGCGGGCCAGCGGTGGCGCCCGGTCCACCAGGTCCGACAGGAAATCGGGCAATGCATGCCCCTGCACTTCGGCCAGCACGCCTTCGGTATCGTTGGTCACCCAGCCGGACAGGCCGCGGCTGCGGGCGAGCGCGTAGACATGGGGGCGAAAGCCGACCCCCTGCACTTGACCGCGAATGCGCAATCGGCAGCGGCGAACCGCTTCGGGCGGTTCAGGCGTGCACGACATGGCCGGCCGGGGCGGGTGGATTGGCGGCCGGCCGCCGGTCCTCGATCCACTGGTACCAGTCGTCCAGCCCCGCGCCGGTTTCCGCCGACACGGCCACGGACACGATCGCCGGATTGACCGCGCGGGCGTTGGCCACCAGGCGGTCCAGGCTGGCCGGCACATGGGGCAGAAGGTCGGTCTTGGTCACCACCATCAGCGTCGCGGCGGCGAACATATCGGGGTATTTCAGGGGCTTGTCGTCGCCTTCGGTGACCGACACCAGCACCACCTTGGCCACTTCCCCCAGATCGAAGGCGGCCGGGCACACCAGATTGCCGACATTCTCGATGAACAGCAGGTCGAGCTTGTGGAGGTCGAGCTGGTCGAGCGCGTCGCCCACCATGGCGGCGTCCAAGTGGCAGCCGGGCCCGGTGTTCACCTGCACCGCCGGCGCGCCGGTGGCGCGGATGCGGCGGGCATCCAGGTCGGTCGCCTGGTCGCCTTCGACCACCGCCATCTCCAACCGCCCGCCGAGATCGCCCAGCGTGCGCACCAGCAGGCTGGTCTTCCCGGCCCCCGGGCTGGACACCAGGTTCAGCGCGATCACGCCGTGGCTTTCCAGAAAGGCGCGATTGCCCGCCGCCAGCCGGTCGTTCTTGGCCAGCAGCGCCTGCGCCACCGCGATCCGCCGCTCGTCGGGTCCATCGGCGGTGGCGTCGATCATGACAACCCGGCCATCGGCGTCGTGGTAGTGATCGTGACCATGGCCATGGTCGTGACCATGGGCGTGCCCGTGGTCGTGATCATGCCCATGATCGTGGGACTGCCCGTGGTCGTGGTGCCCGTGGTCGTGAGAATGCCCGTGGTCGTGATGGTGGTGTGCAGAATGTTTGCCGGGCACACCGCAGCCGCAGGTGGTGCACATCGTTGGCGTCCTCCCAGACGCGCGCCAGCCAGGGCCGGCTTTGTGTTTTCTTGCCCAGGGGCGTCAACCGGCGCGCCTGGGCGCCTTTTGGGGCCGTCGGACTGCCCGCGACGGCAGGCGGCGCAACCTTTAGGCCGATACCCGGCCACCGCCCAACGGCACGCATCTTCCGGCGGCCGGCCGCACCGCCGCCTTGCCGGACGGCGTTCCCCGCCTATCCGGGGATGCACGGGCAGCTTGCGGTCCGCATGACCGAAAAGCAAGAGACTCGCAGGGGGGTCTACCACTTATGGCGCGCCCCGCCGGAGATCCGAATCGCGGCCGAGGGGCCGCAACGCCGCCGCCGCCCGGCGCCGCTGGGCCGCACCCCCGCAAGGTAGGAATTCACTGCCGCCGCGCCACACAGCGGCCTCCGCCCGGCTCGCGGAAACCGAAGGATTTCCGGGATGAACCGCGCAAAACACGATTGTTGCGCACCCGCCCAAGGCGTGTTCCGCTTTAACAACCTTGTAACCATGATCCACCTACTCTCATGGCTGCGGAACCTGCCCGCATAGGTGGGGCAGATCCGATGGGCCGGTTCCGCTGCCCGTGACCCCGTCGACCGCCCGGCGCCCGCGCCGGAGGTCTGCGCAAAAAGAACCACCAGCCCGAAAGGGTGCGGCGTGACGGAACGAAGAGGCTTGTCTCTCACAGAGACGCTGCTTGAGACCGGACCATTCCTCGTCGCACGCGCCCAGGATCCGGCGCGCGAGTGCAGCGTGATTGTCAGGCTGGGGCGCACCCAGACCACCGGCGGCCCAAGCGAAGAAGCCCTGGTGCGCGGCTACGAACTGCTGAGCCTGGTGGACGGCCCGCACATCGCCCACGCGCTGGACCTGCAAACGGTGAACGGCGTTCCCGCCCTGGTGCTGGAAGACAAAGGCGGCGCGCCAGCCTCGTGCGCGCTCGACAACGGCCCGCTGCCCTGGCGCACCGCGGTCACCCTGGCCATCGCCATCGCCGATGCGCTGCAGGACATCCACGCCGCCGGCATCGTCCACCGCAACATCGCGCCGGAAAGCGTGCTGTGGAACGCCGCCACCGGTGCCGCCGAGGTGTACGATTTTTCCATGGCCCTGCGGCCGCCCGCGGGCACGCTGTTCTTCGCCGATCCCGAACACCTGGTCGGCTCGCCCGCCTACCAGTCGCCGGAACAGACCGGCCGGGTCGGCATCCCGCTGGACCACCGCAGCGACTTCTATTCCCTCGGCGTCACGCTGTTCGAGCTGGTCACCGGCACGCTGCCCTTCGCGGCCGGCGATCCGCTGGAGTTCGTGCACGCCCACATCGCCCGGCCTGCCCCCGATGCCGCACGGGTGTCCGCCGATGTGCCGCCGGCGGTGGCCGCCATCATCCGCAAGATGATGGAAAAGCAGCCACGCGACCGCTACCAGAGCGCCTTCGGCCTGAAGGCGGATCTTGAGGCCGTTCTGGAGCTGGCGGCGGACGGTGCCGTGCCCGCCGAATTCACCCTCGGCCGCCACGACGTACCGGGCCAACTGACCATCTCCACCACCTTGCAGGGCCGCGACCGCCAACTGGCGGTGCTGGAAGCCGCGTGCCGCCGCGCCCGCGCCGGCCAGTCCAACGTGGTGCTCGTCTCCGGCGCTTCCGGGTCGGGCAAGACCAGCCTGGTGCGGACCTTCCAGGAGGGTGCTGCCCGCGCGGGCGACCGCGTGACCGCAGGCAAGTTCGATCCGGCGACCGATAGCGTGCCGCACCATGCCGTCGGCATGGCCTTGCAGGCGCTGGCCCGCCAGGCGATCGGCCAGGGCGAGGCGGCGGTCGATGCGCTGAGCGAACGCCTTTCCTGCCGCCTGCGCGCCAACGGTGCAGCGGCCATCGAGCTGGTGCCCGACCTGGTGCATGTGCTCGGCCACCAGCCGCACATCCCGCATGTGCCGCCGCAGGACGCGCGGGCGCGCACCTTGATGGTGCAGCGCGAGCTGATCGATGCCTTCACCGATCTCGGCAAGGCGCTGATCGTGTTCCTGGACGACCTGCAATGGGCCGATGCGTCGTCGCTCGACATCATCTTCACGCTGGCCCGCGACCGCCGGCTGAGCAACCTGCTGATCGTCGGCGCCTACCGCGACAACGAGGTTGATGACACCCACCCGCTTCGCCAGGCCATCGCGGCCTTCGACGACGACCCCGGCTCCCTGACGCAGCTTGAGGTCTCGCCGCTGGAGCCGCCGGAGATCGCCGCCTTCCTGGCCGATACCCTGCATGTCGACCGGACCGAGGTGACCGACCTGGCGGAGGCGTGTTCTGCGAAGACCCTGGGCAACCCGTTCTTCCTGACGCAGTTCCTGCGCACGCTCTACCGCCGCCACTGCCTGGCCTTCGACCAGCGGCAGGGGCGCTGGACGTGGAGCCGCGCCCGCATCGCCGATGTGGCGGCAGCCGACAACGTGATCGACCTGATGGTGACGCGGTTCCACGACCTGCCGGAACCGACGCGCAACCTGCTGAAGATCGCCGCCTGCATCGGCACCGCCTTCGACCTGCGGACGCTGGCCATCGTTTCCGGGCACACCCTGGCGGAAGCCGCCAACGCGCTGACCGACGCGATCGCGGCCGGACTTGTGCGCCAGGCGAACAACGATACCGACGCCACCCGCCGGCCAAGTGCCGAAGATCCCGATGCCCGCTATCGCTTCACCCACGACCGCGTGCGCGAAGCCGCCGCCGCTCTGCTGTCACCGGCGGACGAGGAAGCCACCCATCTGAGCATCGGCCGGGCGCTGCTGGCCCGCCTGTCCGACCGGCAGGTGAAGGACCGGGCTTTCCAGATCGTCCGGCATTTCAGTTCGGCACGCGATCTCCTCACCGCCCCGTCCGAACGCCGGGCCGTCGCCCGACTGGCGCTCGGGGCAAGCCGCAAGGCCGGTGCCGCCGGCGGGTTCGCCGCCGCCTTCCACCACGCCACCTTCGGGCTGTCGCTGCTGCCCGAAAACGCCTGGGACAGCGACTACGAGGCGACCCTGGCGCTCCACGAGCAGGCGGTCGTCAGCGCCTATCTGAACCAGTGCCACCAGGTGATCGACGGCTGGATCGCCGAGGTGCGGGCCAACGCCCGCCAGCCCGTCGACGAAACGCGGGTGGTGGAAATCCAGATCCTGCGCGCCAATGCCTGCGGCGCGCTCAACGATGCCGTGGCCATCGGCCGCGACTTCCTGGTGCGCCTCGGCGTCAGGCTGCCGGACGCACCCGGCGAACACGACGTTTCAGCCGGGCTGGCGCAGGTGCAAAGCCTGCTGGCCGGCCGCAAGATCGAGGGGCTGGCCGACCTGCCGGAGATGACCGACCCGACGGCGCTTTCGGTCATGCAGATCTGCAACGTGCTGGCCGGGCCGACCTACAATTCCTCGCCGCAGCTGTTCCTGTGCATGGTGTTCCGCCAGGTCGAGTGGTTCCTGCGCTACGGCAACGGCGCCGATGCCGCGGTGGCCTATTCCGCCTACGCCATCGCACTGTGCGTCGTCGCCCGCAACTACGAGGAAGGCCACGCCTTCGGCCGGCTGGCGCTGAAGCTGGCGGACCACTTCAACGTCGATCACCTGAAGGCGCACATCTACCTGAACGTCTACCTGTTCGTGAATCACTGGCGCCATCACCTGACGGACTCGCTGCCCCACTTCGCCGAGGGCCAGCACATCGGCCAGAGCCACGGCAACCTGTTCTTCGCGGCCCTGCACGCCCACGTGTTCTGCCACCACAAGCTGTTCACCGCGCCGACGCTGGCGGAGGTGGACGCGGCGATGGAAGAGCGCCACCAGGCGATCCTCGCCGGCGGCCAGCAGCACGTGGCGCTGTGGACGCGGATCTTCTGGCAGCTCGTGCGCAATCTGCAGGAGCCGGCGGGCACGCCGACGCTGCTGGCCGGACCCATCTTCGATGAGCGGGACAGCGCTGGCGCGGTCCACACCAGCAGCGATAAGACGCTGATCTTCCTCTATCATTTCAACAAGCTGATGGTCTGCGTGCTGTTCGGCGACCACCAGGGGATCGCCCGCCACCTGGGCCCGGCCGAACAGCACCTGCACGCGGTGATGGGCATCGTCCACGTGCCGGTGTGCCACTTCTTCGCCTTCCTCGGCCGCCTGGCGCTGCTGCGCTGCCCCGATGCGGTGGCGGCGGACGCGCGGGCGGACATGGTGGCGGCGATGCGGGCCGGCACCGCGCTGATGGCCGAATGGGCCGCCACCGCACCGATGAACTACGCCCACAAGCACGCGGCCATGACCGCCGCCCTGGCCGACCTGGACGGCGACGGCGATGGTGCCGCCCGGCTCTACGACAGCGCCATCAAGCTGGCGGAAGCCAACGGCTATGCCTGGGACCAGGCGATCTGCCAGGAGCTGGCGGGCCGGCATTTCCTCGCCAAGGGCCTGGACCGGGTGGCCGGCCTCTACCTCGCCGATGCGTCCGCCCGCTATGCCGCCTGGGGTGCCAAGGCGAAGGTGGCGGAGCTGATGCAGGCCCATGGCGCGCTGCTGGCCGGAGCCGGGCGGGCGGTGCCGCAGTCGTCCGCCCACGGCGAGGGCGACCGCCGCAGCCTGGACCTGAAGACCGTCCTCAAGGCCTCCCAGGCGATCAGCGCGGAAATCGTGCTGGAACGCTTCCTCGACCGCATGATGCACACGGTGCTGGAAAATGCCGGGGCCGACCGCGGGCTGCTGCTGCGCGCCGATGCGGCCGGCGGCGTCCATCTGTGGGCGGAAACCCGGCTGGGCGAGCGCACCTGGATCGCCGCCCCCTCCACCGCCGCCACCCCGTCCGACCGGCTGCCGCTCAGCCTGGTCAACTACGTCGCCACCACGTGGCAGACCGTGATCCATTCGGCGGAACTGCCGGAGCATTCCTTCGCCGATGATCCCTACCTCACCGAACACGGCGTGCTGTCGGCCCTGTGCATGCCGCTGAAGAGCCGCAACCGCCTGGTCGCCCTGCTCTACCTGGAAAACACCCTGACCGCGGGCGCCTTCGCCCCCCGGCATCTGGAAATCCTGGAAATGCTGGCGAGCCAGATCGCGGTGTCGCTGGAAAACGCCAGCCTCTACGAGGACCTGGAACACCGGGTGGTGGAGCGCACCCAGACGCTGCAGGAGAAGATGGCGGAGCTGTCGGACGCGTACGCGTCCGTGCGGCAGACCCAGGCCCGGCTGGAAGAGCAGACCGCCGAACTGCGCCTCGCCAAGGCGATTGCCGAGCAGGCCAACCAGTCGAAGAGCGAATTCCTGGCGTCTGCCAGCCACGAGCTGCGCACACCGCTGAACGCCATTCTGGGGTTTGCGGAAATCCTGCGCGACGGCGGCCTGGGACCGCTGGAGATCGAGACGATCAGCGACTACGCCAGCAACATCCACCAGGGCGGCAGCCACCTGCTGGCGGTGATCGACGACCTGCTGGACCTGGCGAAGATCGAAGCGGGGCGGATGGAGCTTGAGCTGGAGCCGCTGGACGTGGCCTTCGAGATCCAGAACTGCCTGCGCCTGGTCGCCCAGCGCGCCACCAACCATGGCCTGTCGGTGTCGTGCGAGCTGGACCCGGCCCTGCCGCGGCTGACCGCGGACCGCCGTGCCTTGCGCCAGATCCTGTTCAACCTGCTGTCCAACGCCATCAAGTTCACGCCCAGCGGCGGCAAGATCGTGCTGTCCGCCCGCAGGGGCAAAGCCGATACGATGACGATCGCGGTGGCCGATACCGGCATGGGCATCGCGGCGGAGGAAATGGGCCGCGTGTTCGAGCCGTTCCGCCGCACCAAGGCGTCCGAACGCCAGGGCATCCAGGGCACCGGCCTCGGCCTGCCGCTGGTGAAGGCCATGGTGGAACAGCACGGCGGGCAGATCGCGGTCACCAGTGAGCCGGGCGAAGGTACGGTGGTGACGCTGACCCTGCCCCTGACGCCGACCGACGGCGCCTCCGAAGACAGCGCCGATCCCCGGCAGGCTTCGGTTTCCGCGGCCTGAGGCACCTGGGCGATCGGCGCTTGCTCGGCCGTCGCCGCGGCCGCTAGCATTCTTTAGCCAATCTAATGATCGGAGAGTTGATGATGGGCGGACGCATTTTCCCGCGCCTGTTTGCTGCGCGCTACCTGCCGGTTGTCCTTGCCCCCCTCCTGGCACTCGCCGCGCCGCCGGCACAGGCGCAGCCGAACATGGACGAGTGGTGTGCCGCCCACGCGGAAACCTGCGGGCATTTCGAAACCGCGTTCGAACTGACCAACGCCATCGAGGTGCCTCTCCATCGCATCGACGCCATCCTGGAAAATGCCCGCGCCCTCTCTGCCGTCGGGCTGGAGGTGCCGGCACGGCACAATTTCGAAGTCGCCCTGCGCAACGTGGTCGCTTCCTACGAGCGGCTGGATGCCCGCTCCCGCGGGCTTACCGATGTGGGCGTGGCCCAATACGAAACCGGGCTGACCGACGATGCGACCGTGTCCTTCGATGGCGCGCTGGAGGTGGCGCTGGCGATTGAGAGCGACAACGACCGCGCCCGGATGGTGATGGAATTCGCCGGCGACGTTGCGGAGATCGGACTGTGGGAGCGGGCACTGGAGGCGGCCCACCGGATACCGGAGGACAGGCCAGAGTACGCCCGCGCGCTGGCCGCCATCGCGCTCTCCCAGGGTGAAGCCGGCGAGTTGGAGGCGGCCGCGGCGACCGCCGGCGCCATTCCCGAAGCCAGCACCTACCGCGGCCAAACCCTGGCCGATCTCGCCCGGCTGCAGGCCGAGGCCGGCGATGCGGACGCCGCCGAAGCGCTGATCGCCAGGGCGATGGCGGCCGCAGGCAGTGTTGAAAACGACGCGGGCCGGTCCTTCGCGCTGCAAGCGGTGGTGAACGCCGAACTGGCCCGCGGCGACCTGGATGGAGCCACGGCGGCCGCAGCGGAGATCCCCGATCAGACCGTGTGGATCGAATCCCAGGTGGCCATCGCCATCGCCCAGGCAGAAGCCGGCGACGCCGAGGCGGCGGCCGCCATCCTGGCCGCAGCGCGAGCGCGCGCCGATGCCGTAGACGGGCTTGGCCGCGTCATGGCCCTCACCCCTGTGGTTAACGGGTTGGCATCCATCGGCCACTGGGACGCGGCGGCCGAAGCCATCGCCAGCATCGATGATCAGCGCCACCGCGACAGCCTGCTGTACGATGTCGGCAGGACCGCCCGCCAGGTCCAGGACTGGGACACGGCGCTGGACTTTATTGAGCAGATTGAGCGGGAGCGGATCCGCCTGACGGAGATTGCTTCCCTGGCCGCCGACCAGCATGGGGCCGGCGTGGCGCCCGATCAGGTGGCCGAAACGCTGGCTGCCGCCGCCGATGCTGCGGCCTCCGCCGATCCTGATGCCGCCGGAGCGGTCTTCGTGGTGCTCGGCCGTGTTCAGGCGGAAATGGGCGATCTGGCGGCGGCGCGGGAGAGCCTTGGCCATACGACATACGAGTCCGACCAGGGTGCCATTCTGCTGGCCATCGTGCGTGCCCACCTGGCCGCGGGCGACCTGGAGGCGGCCATCGCAACGGCCGAGGAGATCACCGATTCCCACAAGCGGTCGGAGGCCATGGCGGAGGTGGTTGCCGGACTGGCAGACGCCGCCGTTGCCGCGTATGTGCCCGACGGGCAGTAGGGCCGGGCGGAGGCGAGAGCCGGGACCGGCACAACACGGCGCGACAGCGCCTCAGAACACCGCGTGGCAGGCGCCCCAGGAATAGCCGACGCCGTAGCCCACCAGCAGCAGGCGCTGGCCGCGGCGGATGCGGCCGTCGTCGGCATACGCCTTCAGCGCCAGGGGGATGGTGGTGGAGACGGTGTTGCCCACCTCCGCGTAGTGCTCCACCAGCCGGTCCAGCGGGATGCCGGCGCGCGCGGCGACCTGGTGCAGCACGAAGCGGTTGGCCTGGTGCGGCACGAACCAGTCGATATCCTCGATGCCGGCCCCGACCGCGGCCAGCGCCTCGCGGATCACCGCGGGCAGGGCGGAGGTGGCGAACAGGAAGATCTCACGGCCGTTCATGTAGAGATTGTCGAGCGAGCGCACCGAGCCGCCGGCATCCGCCTGCTCCACCGCCGTTTCGGCGGACCGGGGCAGCCGCGCGCCGCCGGCCGGCACGATCAGGTTGTCCGCCCCCTGCCCATCCGTGCGCAGCACGAACGGCCCCAGCGAGCAGCCGGACGCGGCCTCCGCCCGCTCCACCAGCGTGGCCGAGGCACCATCGCCGAACACCAGCCGGCTGGCGTGATCGCGCGGGTGGATGAAGCGGGTGTAGGTGTCGCCCGTCAGCAGCAGCACGCGGTCTGCCCGGCCTGAGGCGATCAAGGCATCGGCCAGATCGAGCGCGTAGATGTAGCCGCTGCAGCCCTGGTTGATGTCGAAGGCGGCCGTCTGCTCCCCCAGCCCCAGCCGGCTTTGCAGGATGCACGCCCCGGTGGGCAGGAAGTGATCGGGCGACTGGGTGCAGAAGATCAGGTACTGGACGGCGGGATTGCCGCAGCGTTCCAGCAGCGGCCGGGCCGCCAGTTCCGCCATGTCGAGTGCCGTCATGCCGTCACCGCACACGCGGCGGGCGACGATCCCCGTGGTGGCACCCACGCGCTCCACCAGCGCGCGGTCGAACACGCCGCACAGGTCCTCGTTGGTCTCCACCCTAGGCGGCAGATAGACCTCGATATCGGCGATCCGTGCAGGCATCGCGACGGCCCCTAAGCCGGGCGTGCGATCACGCCGCCTTTTCTGCGATGAGGCCGGCGATGCGCCCCAGCGTGTCGAAATACGAGCCCTCGAACCGCTCGAACTTCACGGCGAACCGCTCTTCCACGGCGGACATCAACGTCATCGTGTCCATGGAATCGATGCCCGCGTCCTGGAGGTTTCGGTCTGCGGCGACGGCGTCGAGCCCCTTCTTCTGGGGAAACAAGTCCACCAGCAGGGTGCGCAGATCATCCACCAACTTCGCTTCATCCATTCCCGTTACCCCCTTCCGGCAGGCCCAGCACTGCGCCTGCGACGGCCGCATCCGCCCGGCCGGCTAGAACCCGAACATGCGCGGCAGCATCGTCAGGCCGCCGTAGTTGTGATCAAAAACGAAAAGGCAGGAAAGGGCGAAGACGTTGATGACGATCACGATCCCCAGCGCGTGCGTGAGCAGGGACTCGCGCAGGTACAGCCGCCCGCCCCAATCGTAGATCCAATCGTCCAGTGCCCGGTGGCGCTGCCAGAAGGCACGCAACTGATGCGTCGCCTCGAACACCGCCACCTGCAGAATCGGGAACAGCAGGATCGCCGAGGCCGAGGGAAAGTGCCAGAAGCCGCAATAGGCGAACACGCAGAAGAAGCCGAGATTGCGGTTGCGCAGCCCGCCCACCGGGAAGAACACCTCGTCGCGCAGGAACGCCCCCGTCTGCATATGCCAGCGGCGCCAGAACTCGATCACGTCGCGGGAGATGAAGGGCCAGTTGGAGTTTTCCGGCACGCGGATGCCCATCATCAGGTTCATGCCGATGACGCCGTCGCTGAGCCCGGAGATGAACAGGTACATGCGCAACACGTACAGGTACATCATCAGCCACAGGTGCCCCGGATCGGCGTTTGCGGCATTGAGGAACAGCTCTTCGGCCAACGGCCCGTAGTAGCCGCTGGGGTAGAAGAACTCCTTGTTGATCCAGTGGAAGATGATGAGGAACTTGATGGCACCGAGGCCGATGCGGCCGGCACCGATGGCGCGGTTGCGCCAACTCAGCCGCTCCTTGCAGGTGGACACCTCGTGGTCGAACTGCAGAAAGGTCTGGTACGGCCCGAAGCGGAACGACGCGAAGTGGATGATGTAGAGCAGGAAGCGGCGGACCGCACCGGGCGCGAACGGATCCACCCGGCGGTCGCAGGCCATGCGGGTGTAGTTGACCGACTTCATGGTGACGAAGGCAGCCCCCCAGAACTGGGTCACCTCCCCCCAGGTCATATGCCCGTCGAACGGCGGCAGGATCACGAAGAACACCGGCAGGTACATCAGGTGGATCACCACCCAGCCCACCACCAGCGGCCGTTCCGGGTTGCGCCGCCGCTGGGCCCAGCGGTGCAGCAGCCGGGCGGTTGTGAACACCACGGCCGCAGCGCCCAGCAGCAGGCCGGTGAACACCACGCCGGTGAACACCAGGAAGCACAGCAGGCTGAAGCCGATCAGCACCTCGCGCACCCGCACCTGGGGCGCCAGCGGCACCAGCAGCGCCCCCAGGATGCCGGCATTCACCACCATCGGCACGCGCACGATTTCCAGCAGCGGCTCGTGGGAGATGCGGTGCACCTGCGCGCTGTCCAAAGCGAAAATGCCGTAGAGCCAGACGTCCAGCATGGGGGCGAAGTCTACCGTTTTGGCCGGGGTTTGGGCGGGGGTTTCGACACCGGCCGACCGGGCGGCAGGCCGGGCAGCAGACCGGCGGCGACAGGCCGGTGATCAGCCGGCGTCATTGTGCTCACGGTACCAATCGACGAAGCGGCCAACCCCCTGCTGCACCGAGGTGGACGGCGTGTAGCCCGTCAGCGTGCGCAGCAGGTCGGACTTGGCGTAGGTGGCGTACACGTCGCCCGGCTGGATCGGCAGCATGATCTTCTCAGCCGGGCGCCCCAGCACCTGTTCGATGGTGGCGATGAAGTCCATCAGGTTCACCGGCCGGCCGCCGCCGATGTTCACCACCCGCCACGGCGCCACCGGCGACAGCGAATCGCCGGTCCCGGCGGGTGCGCCCACGGCCGGCACCCGGTCGATCAGGCGCACGGCCGCTTCCACCAGGTCGCCCACATAGGTGAAGTCGCGCAGCATCTCACCCTGGCCGTACACCTCGATGGGCTCGCCCGCCAGGATCGCCTTCACGAACTTGAACAGCGCCATGTCCGGCCGCCCCCACGGGCCGTAGACGGTGAAGAAGCGCAGCACCGTCGTCGGGATCGACCACAGGTGGCTGTAGTTGTGGGTCATCGCCTCCGCGGCCTTCTTGGTGGCCGCGTAGATGGTGAGCGGATAGTCGGTGCGGTCGGTCTCCACGAAGGGCATCGAGGGGTTGCCGCCGTAGACCGAGCTGGTGGACGCCAGGATCAGGTGCTCGGGCGCCGCCGCCCGCACCGCTTCCAGCAGGTTGAAGGTGCCGACCAGGTTGGCATCCACATAGGCGCGCGGGTTTTCGATGGAGTAGCGCACGCCCGCCTGGGCGGCGAGATGCACCACCAGATCGGGCTGGGCTTCGGCGTAGGCGGCGGCCACCGCGTCTGCGTCTTCCAGCAGGAAGGCGTGCTCCACGAAGTCGGCCGATTGCTTCAGAAAACGGTGGCGCGCCTGCTTCAGCGCCACGTCGTAATAGGGCGTGAAGCCGTCGATGCCGACCACCCGCCAGCCGTCCTGCAGCAGGCGCGTGGCCAGGTGAAATCCGATGAAGCCCGCGGTCCCCGTGATCAGGGCCGTGCGGCGCCGAGTTTCGGCCATGGTTGAGACTGTCCCCACTTGCGGCAGGCCGCCACCGATAGGCGCGGCCTTTTACCATGGGGGTTGGGGGCTGCAAACGCCCGGCGGCGCCGGCCCCGCGGGATCCACCCATCCGCGCTGGGCATCCGCGCCGGGCCGGCACAGACCGAACAGAAACAACCCTAGTCGAGGCCGAGGGTGCGGCGGTGGCGGCTGAGATAGGCGGCTTCCGCCGGGGTGGCCCGCGCCAGCGCGTGCATCGCCCGGTGCCAGAAGGGATAGAGGGGGGCCGGCCGCGCCGCCGCCTCGATCCTGTCGGCCTGGGCCTCGGTCAGGGCAATGTCCGCCGCCGCCAGATTTTCGCCGAGCTGGGCATCGGTGCGCGCGCCCACGACGATGGGGCCGACATCCGGCCGCCCGGCCAGCCAGGCCAGCGCCACCTGTGAGATGGTGGCGCCGATCTCTCCCGCCACCGCCTCCAGCGCGTCGACCACGTCGAACAGCCGCTCCTGGCTCATCACCCAGGGCTCCGGCCAATTGGCACTCTGGCGGCTGCCCGCCGGTGCCGCCTGGTCGCGCCGCACCTTGCCGGTGAGCACGCCCTGGCCGAGCGGGCTCCAGATCATCGAGCTGACGCCCAGGTCCTGGGCCGCCGGCAGCAGCTCGTATTCCGCCTCGCGGCCTTCGGCGGTGTAGTAGATCTGCTGGCACACCGGGGCGATGGCGCCCATGGCGCGCGCCGTCATCACCGTCTTGGTCAGGTGCCAGGCGTTGTAGTTGGACACCCCCCAGTAGCGCACCTTGCCGGCGCCGATCAGGTCGGTCATCGCCGCCACCGTTTCCTCCACCGGGGTCAGCCCGTCCCACAGGTGGATGAAGTAGAGATCGATGTGGTCGGTCTTCAGCCGCTGCAGCGACTGTTCCACCTGGTCGGTGAGATGGGCGCGCGAGGAGCCGCGGTCGTTCAGCCCCTCGCCCATGGGGAAGCCCACCTTGGTGGCGATCAGCATCTTGTCGCGGCGGCCGGCCAGCGCCTCGCCCACCACGATTTCCGAATCGCCGCGGGAATAGAGGTTGGCCGTGTCGATCATGTTGACGCCGGCATCCAGCGCCATATCCACCTGGCGGCGTGCGTCTGCCCCCGCGGCCGAGCCGATCGCCTCGAACCCCTTGGTGCCGGCAAAGGTGAGCGTGCCGAAGACATACCTGGAGACGCGCAGGCCGGACTGGCCGAGCTGGATGTACTGCATGGGAAACTCCCTCGGGGACGAACGCGCGCCGCTGCCGACGCGACCGAGGGGGAACAATGGACCCGGTGCTGTGATCGTTCCAACAGAACAAAGCGAATAGAGCGATCTACGCTGCCGATCGGGGCGGCAGCACCGCCGCCTCCGGTCAGGAGGCGGCGGTCGCCAGGTTCTCTTCCGGTTCCGTGCCCATGGCCGCCCGCACCTTGCGGGCGAATTCGGTGCGGCGGAACGGCTTGCGGATGAGGTCCCGCTCCGTGCCGACACCGCCTTCGGCCAGCACCTTGCCCTCGGCAAAGCCGGACATGAACAGCACGTTCAGGCCGGGCCGCTGTTCGCAGGCCAGCTTCGCCAACTGCGTGCCGCTGAGGCCGCCGGGCATCACGATGTCCGTCAGCATCAGGTCGATGGGTGGGGCCGTTTCCAAGATCTCCAGGGCAGCCGGGCCGTTTTCCGCGGCCAGCACCCGGTAGCCCAGGTCTTCCAGCATCTCCTGGGCAAGTTCGCGGATGTTGTGCTGATCCTCCACCAGCAGGATCGTGCCTTCGCCGCCGGCATAGTCCTCAAACCCTTCGGTGGGCACCTGCTTCTCGTCGACCGAGGACGCAGCGCGCGGCAGGTAGAGGTCGATGGTCGTGCCGTGGCCTTCCTCGCTGTAGATCTTCACATGGCCGCCGGACTGCTTGACGAAGCCCATCACCATGCTGAGGCCGAGCCCGGTGCCCTTGCCCACCTCCTTGGTGGTGAAGAACGGTTCGAACACGCGGTCCACCATGTCTGCCGGGATGCCGGTGCCGGTGTCCGACACCGTCACCAGCACATAGTCGCCCGGGTCCAGATCCACCTCGTGGCGCGCGTAGTTGGCATCCAGGTGAACGTTGCTGGTTTCCACGAACAGGCGGCCGCCGTCCGTCATGGCGTCACGGGCGTTGATGGCGAGGTTGAGGACGGAGGTTTCGAGCTGGCCGGGATCTGTGTTGGTGGACCACACCCCCTCGCCGGGGTTGAAGGTGAACTCGATGGTTTCGCCCAGCGTCCGCTGCAGCATGCCGCCCATGTTCTCCAGCAGCTCGTTCACATTGACGATCCGGGTCTCCAGCGTCTGGCGGCGGGAGAAGGCCAGCAGCCGCTGGGTGAGCATCGCACCCCGGTCCGATGCCTCCATGGCCGCCTTGACGCGCCGCTTTGACCGCGGGTCGTCGCCCATCGACATCTCCAGCAGCTCCAGATTGCCGATGATGACGCTGAGCAGGTTGTTGAAGTCGTGGGCCATGCCGCCGGTCAACTGGCCCACCGCCTCCATCTTCTGGGCGTGGACCAGGCGGCGCTCGATCACCTTCTGCTCGGTGACGTCGGTCAGCACCGCCATGGCGCCGATCACCTCCCCGCCGTCGCCGAACACCGCAACGGCGGAGATCTGCGTATCCAGGACGGTGCCGGTCTTGGTGGCAACGCGCACGTCGTCGTGCCGGCACTCGCCGACATCGGAGAGTTGCTGCATGCAGTGCTCAAGGGAGTCCTCCACGGACTCCGACACCACGAACCCGGCCAGCGGCTTGCCGACCACCTCATCCCGCTGGTAGCCCAGCTTCTCCAGCCACAGGTCGCTGACGGAGACAATGCGGCCGTCACGGTCGATGGAGCAGAGCATGGCCGGGGCGGAGTTGTAGAACACGCGGTAGCGTTCCACCGCCACCCGGCGCTCGTCCTCGGCTTCCTTTTCCGCCGTGATATCGGTGGAGGCGACGAAGACGAAGCGCTGACCGGTGACCGGATCGACATAGGGCACCCGGTTGGTGCTGACCCAGGTGCGGCCGCCGTCCGGCGCGATGACCTTCTCAACCGCACCCATCCTGGCGGCACCGCTTTCGATCACCTCCAGGTCCTGGGCGTGGTACTTGGTGGCCACGGCCGGCATCAGGGCATCGAAGCTGGCGCCTTCGGCCTCTTGCACCGAAACGCCCATGAACTGCGCGGCGGGCTCGTTGAGCCTGAGGATCGTGTTGTTGTCGTCCTTGAACCAGATGCGCACCGGCACGTGGTTGAGGATCATTTCCGCATCTTCGGTGCGGTGCCGGAGCTGATCTTCCAGCTCCTTGCGCCGGTTGATGTTCTGCAGCGTTCCGGCGAACAGGATCGGCGTGCCCGCCGTGTCGCGGTGCACCTCGCCGATGGCATGGACATATTCCCACTCATCGCTATCCGCATCGCGGTGGATGCGGAACTCGATGTCGTAGGGCGCGCCGTTCTCAAGCGCATCGGCAACGGCTTCCGCCACCATCCCCTGGTCGTCGGGGTGCATGCGCTTCAGCAGGTCGTCGTACTGCGGCTCGAAGCTGCCCGGCTCGACGCCGAAGATGCGGAACATCTCCTCCGACCAGACGATGCGACCGCTGTCGATATACCAGTCCCAGCTTCCCAGATGGGCCGTCGCCTGCGCCCTGGCCAGGCTCTGGGCCGTGCTGCCCAGCCTGGCTGCCTGGTTCCTTTCATCGGAAATGTCCAGGGTGGCGCCCGCCAGGTGGCGGTGCTGGCCTTCGCCGTGCAGCATCCCCTTGCCGAAGGTGCGGAACCACCGGTACTCGCCGGACTTCGCCTTCATCCGGTATTCGATGGTCCAGTGGGTGTCCTGGGAGATCTCTTCTTCCAGGAAGCGGGAAACCCGCTCGCGATCCTCGGGGTGCAGGTGGGTGCGCCAGGTTTCCAGGTCGATGGTCAGCTCGCCCGGCTCGTAGCCGAGTTGGCGTTGCCAGCGGTCGGAATGCCACGTCTGGCTGGTCACCGTATCCCAGTCCCACAAGCCGATATTGGCGGCCTCGGCGGCGAGTGCCAGGCGCGCCTCGCTGCGGCGCAGGGCATTCAGCGCCTCCACCTTGTCCCCCAGCGTGGTCTTCACCCGCCGCACGGTGGGTGCCAGGATGAAGACACCCAGCAAGCCAAGCAGCACCAGGGTCGAGATCCAGGAAATCAGCTCCAGCGTTCTGAGCCACCTGAGCCCGGCTTCGCCATAGGCCTCGTAGGCCGTGACGGCGGCTTCCAGCCCGTCGAGCAGGGGGCCGCCGCTCAGCACAGCGATCGTCTCCAGATCGGGATCGTCGAGCGTCAGCGTTCCGTCCGCCGCCCGTGCGGCGATAGCTCTGGCGGCCGTCAGCACATCAGCCAACCGGGCATCCACCTCGTGGGGCGGTGCGAAATAGATCTGGGAGATGGCCTCCGACAGGCTCGGCAGTTGGGCGAGCTGCGGATGCGCCTCGCCCCTGGCCAGCGCGGCGTGGCTGGCCTCCATTGCCGTGATCGCGGACTCCAGCTCCTGGAGGTTCTCCTCCGAGCCGTCGATGGCAAGTTGCAGGCTCTCGTTGGAGATGCGCTGCAGCAGCATGCGCTGGCGCCCGGCGAGGTTGACGATGGTCGCCGTTCCCTCGTTTTCCCGGGTGACCGCGTTGCTGAACTGCCATACCGCCGTCGCGAAGATCGCGATCAGGGCCAGCAATGCAATGTATCTGAGGGTCAGCGCCCTGGAGACGCGTTGCGGGCTATCGGGCAACACAAAACTCCCCTGGCCTGTCACCGATCCCCCACAGACGCGACAGGTCGTACATCAAGCTGTTTCGAAAACCGCCGCGCCGGGACGCGCCCGGGGCACAGCGAAACACTCGACCGTATGGCAAAGTGGCAGTGGCTGGTTGATAGGGCGTTAATCGGCGCGGCATGCGCGCTTTGTCGCGGGCACCCCGCCAAGGGCCGCCATGGGCCGCCCGACGGGGCGGCCGGCCGGGGTTACCGAAAATGCGAAAACCCGTTGCCTAACAACGGGTTGGAAAGATGATGCGGGGCAATGACGCGCGCCGGCAACCGGGGCGGCCGGGTGGGGAGCGGAGCCCTCCGCTCCCCCAGGCCGGTGTCGGCTATTTCTTAAGGTCGGTCATGTTGGATCGCAGCGCCCGCTCGTCGAGCTTGGCTTCCATCCACATGGCGTTGAGCACGGCCAGCAATGCGGCCAGCGGCATGCCGAGCAGCCAGGCGAAATACCACATAGTCAATGCCTCCAGATCGATGGGCCAGGCCGGTCAGTAGACCTGGTCGGAATGCTCGCGCACGCTGTCCTCGGTCACCTTGCCCCACAGCACCTTGTAGACCCAGGCGGTGTAGGCCAGCACCAGCGGCAGGAAGATCACCACGCAGCCCAGCATGATGAACAGGGTCTGGTGGCTGGAGCTGGAGTCCCACACCGTGAGGCTCGACCGCGGGTCGATGGAGCTGGGCAGGATGAACGGGAACATGGACAGCCCGACCGTGGAGATGATGCCCACCACGGAGAGCTTGGAGCTGAGGAAGGTCAGCCCCTCCACACCGCGCCTGAGCCCGATCAGCGCCCCCAAGGCCCCCAGGAAGCCGAGCGCCGGGGCGATCATCATCCACGGGTTGTTGGCGTAGTTGGTAAGCCAGCTCGCCCCCTCGCGCGTCACCTCGCTGAACAGCGGGTTGCTGGGGCCGAGCGGATCGACCTCGCCGGTGAAGCGGTAGCCGTCCACGAACAGCGCCAGCAGCACGCCGTTGACGGCGAACAGCACGATCACCCCCAGTGCGGCGAAGGAGCCGTAGAGGCGGGCGCGTTCGGCCACCACGCCGTCGGATTTCAGGCCCAGCCAGGCGCCGCCGTGCATCACCAGCATGCAGACCGACAGCACGCCGCACAGCAGGGCGTAGGGGTTGAGCAGCCCGAACAGGGTGCCGTCGTAGATCGGCATCAGCTCCTCGGTCAGGCGGAACGGCACGCCCTGCAGCACGTTGCCCACCGCCACGCCGAAGATCAGCGCGGGCACCGCACCGCCGATGAACAGCGCCCAGTCCCACATGGACCGCCACTTCGCACTCTCGCGCTTGGAGCGGTACTTGAAGCCCACCGGGCGCAGGATCAGCGAGGCGAGCACGATGAACATGGCCAGGTAGAAGCCGGAGAAGCTGACCGCATAGAGCGGCGGCCAGGCGGCGAAGATGGCGCCGCCGCCCAGCACCAGCCACACCTGGTTGCCTTCCCACACCGGGCCGATGGTGTTGATGGCGACCCGCCGTTCCAGATCGTTGCGGGCGACGAAGGGCAGGAGCGCTCCCACCCCCATGTCGAACCCGTCGGTGGCGGCAAAGGCGATCAGCAGCACGCCCAGCAGCACCCACCAGATCAGCCGCAGGGTCTCGTAGTCGATGAGTTCATGGAGGATCATGGGGGGTCACTCCGCAGGGGCGCCGGTTACCGGCCGGTCGCTCCCGCCATGGGGCAGGTGGAACACGTCGGCACGGGCTCTGGCGAAGGCGTCCACCGCCTCCTGGTCCAGGTAGGGTCCTTTGCGGACGTATTTGATCATCAGCCAGACTTCCACGACGAACAGCGCCGAGTAGAGGATGACGAAGCCGGCAAGCGTGATCAGCAGGTCGGCGATGCCCAGTTCCGACACCGCGATGGCGGTGGGCAGCACGCCTTCGATGATCCAGGGCTGGCGGCCGTATTCCGCGACGAACCAGCCCAGCTCCGC
The DNA here is from genome assembly GCA_020425485.1 of Rhodospirillaceae bacterium. Classification (GTDB taxonomy): domain Bacteria; phylum Pseudomonadota; class Alphaproteobacteria; order DSM-16000; family Inquilinaceae; genus JACKIH01. Next base: position 837 of record JAGQRL010000055.1, on the reverse strand, counting down.
CGCCACCCAGGGCAGCGGGATCGACAGGAAGGCGATCCACAGGGCGTAGCGCGGGATGCGGAAGTTGGTGAACGAGGTCTTCCAGAAGAAGTAGGCCGTGAGGATCAGGAAGAAGAAGCCCAGCCCCACCATGATGCGGAAGGACCAGAACAGCGGCCCCACCATGGGCACGGTATCCCAGGCCGCCTGCTCGATCTGCGCATCGGTGGCGTCGCGCGGGTCGTCCACATAGGGCCGCAGCAGATAGGCGTAGCCGATGTCGCTGCCGTGCGCATCGAACTGGGCGCGCAGATCCTCGGGGATCTCCGCCCCGCGGCCCAGCGCGCGGATCTGCACCAGGGCATCGTAGGCGAGCAGCCCGTCGCGGATGCGGTCCTCCGCCTCCAGCACCAGGTCGTTGATGCCCGGCACCTCTTCGGTCAGCGAGCGGGTGGCGATCAGCCCCAGCACCCAGGGGATTTCCACGCGATAGTGGGTTTCCCGCGCTTCCTGATCGGGGATGCCGACCAGGTTGAAGGGAGCGGGCGCCTCCTCCGTCTCCCACATGCCTTCGATGGCGGCGAGCTTCATCTGCTGGTGGGTGGTGGCGGTGTAGCCGCTTTCGTCACCCAGCACGATCACCGACAGGGCGGACGCCAGGCCGAAGCTGGCGGCCACCGTCATCGAGCGCTTGGCGAGATCGGTATGGCGGTTGCGCAGCATGTAGAAGGCGCTGACGCCGAGCACGAAGATCGAGGCCGTGACGTAGCCGGCGGACACCGTGTGCACGAACTTCGCCTGCGCCACTTCGTTGAAGAGCACCTCGAAGAAGTTCTCCACCTCCATGCGCATGGTTTC
>JAGQRL010000054.1:3125-12632 GCA_020425485.1 Rhodospirillaceae bacterium | reverse complement strand
AACGGCGCCGGCAAGTCGACCCTGCTCAGCCTGGTCTGCGGCGCCCTGGAGCCGGACTACGGCCGCATCGTCCGGCCCACGGGCTCCGTGTCCTGGCCGATCGGCCTGGTCGGCGTCACCCGCAGCCATTTGACCGCCGTGGACAACATCCGCTTCGTGTCGCGGATCTATGGGGTGGATTGGCGCGACGTGTTCGACTACGTGGCCGATTTCAGCGAGCTGGGCCGCGATCTGTGGAACCCCATCAGCACCTATTCCGGCGGCATGCGCCAGCGCTTCAACGTGGGCCTCGCCCTGGCCATCCAGTTCGACTGGTATTTGATGGACGAGGCGCTGTCGGCCGGCGATCCCCGCTTCCGCGAGCGCACGGCCCAGGCGCTGGCCGCACGGGTGGGCCAGGTGTCGCTGCTCATGGTCAGCCACGTGCCGCGCAACGTCCGCCAGTACTGCGATACCGCAGCCCTGCTGCTGGACGGCCGCCTCTACTTCTTCGACGATACCGAGGAAGCCATCAGGGCCTACAACGAGATGTAGGCGGGCGTTTCCGCCTTCGGCTGAAACGGCTCCCGCCCTCTCCCGCGCCCAGCTACCCAATATTTTTCAATGATTTGGACGACCAAGCGGCGGCGTCGCGCCGGAACGCCCCGGGCCCAGCGGCCGGCTTGGATGCACGAAAAGGGACCGGCTGCTGCCGCCCGGCGACCTTCGCCGCCGGGCACAGCCGTCACCCTGCCGGTCCGTGTGCCGGACCGGTCCGGAACCGAAGTTCCAACGCGGTTCAGGACGTTTCGAGCGCCGCAACCTCGCGCGACAGCGCGCGCGTCAGGTCGATCAGCCGCTGGCGCACCGCCGGATCGGCAATCCGGTAGTAGGCGCGCACCAATTCCAGAGTCTCGCGCGTGGTCATACGTTCCGGTTCATCGCTTTCCGCGACGATGGGATCGTAAGGTTCCGCAGAGGCCGGCAGGCCGTCGAAGAAGTAGGTCACCGGCACGTCGAGAATCCGGGTCAGCAAATGCAGCCGGCTGGCGCTGATTCGATTGGCGCCGCGCTCGTACTTCTGAATCTGCTGGAACGAAACCCCAAAGGCTTCAGCGAGCCTTTCCTGGCTCATGCCAAGAAGCGTACGCCGCTGCCGCAACCGGTTGCCGACATGCATGTCGACAGGGTCGGGACCATCCGCCGTTATGGTCTTCCGGCGCTTCGGGGGGAACTGAGCCACTCTAGCCATTCTGCTGTGATCCACTGTTTCGATGAATTAACGAGCAACCACGCCCCCATCGTGGATTACCCACTACACGTATCGGATACGCCAACGTACCGAGGCACGCAAGGTTAAACGTACCGATCTAATGTAACTCCATTGAACAGCTATGCACCTGATGCGACGCTTGGCCGCCCCGTCACGCGTCTGCTGCGATCTGGATTACCGGTTCCACGTCCTTCAACTCCTCCATCGGAATATGGCAGCGGATCCGGTGGCCCGGCACCACTTCCACATCCGGCGGCGGCACATCCTCGCAGATCTGGCCGATCTTGCGCGGGCAGCGGGTGCAGAAGGGGCAGCCCGCCGGCGGATTGAGCACGCTGGGCAGCGTGCCTTCCAGGATGATTCGCTTCTTCTTGATGGTCACGTCGGCAATTGGCACGGCCGACAGCAGCGCTTCGGTATAGGGATGATAGGGCGGCGCGAACACCTCGTCGGTGGTGCCCTGCTCCATGATCTGGCCGAGATACATCACCACGACCCGGTCCGCCAGATAGCGCACGACGCCGAGGTCGTGGCTGATGAACAGCAGCGTGGTTTCGTATTCCGCCTGGATGTCCATGAGCAGGCCGGTCACCGCCGCCTGCACCGACACGTCGAGCGCCGACACCGGCTCGTCGGCGATCACCATGGCGGGCTTGCCGGCAAAGGCGCGGGCGACGCCGATGCGCTGCTTCTGCCCGCCGGAAAGCTGGCGCGGCTTGCGGTTGATGAAGGTGCGCGGCAGCTTCACCATGTCCAGCAGGTCCAGCACCATCTGCTGCACCTTGTGGGGATTGCGCTCGATCCCGAACTTGCGGATCACCCGGCCGATCGCCTGGCCCACCGTCATGGAGGGGTTGAGGGTGTCGTTGGGGTTCTGGAAAACCATCTGCAGCGAGCGGATCAGCTCGCCCTTGCGCTTCTGCACCGGCTGTTCGGCCACATCCACGCCGTTGAAGGTCAACTCGCCGTTGGTGGCGGTTTCCAGCCCCATCAACACCTTGGCGAAGGTGGATTTGCCGCAGCCGCTTTCGCCGACGATCGCCACCGTCTGCTTCTTGCGCGCCTCGAACGACAGTTCCTCGTTGGCCTTGACGTAGCGGACCGAGCCACCCGACAGCACCGCCGACAGGGAGCGGTCGTAGATCGGGTAGTATTTCTGCATCTGCTTGATGTCGAGAACGACCTCGCCGGGCACTACCGGCGGGCGGGCTTCCACCTCCACCTTGTAGTTGTCCCAGTCGATCTCGTCCCAGCGGCGGCAGCGCGCACGGTGCTTCAGCCCGGCGTCCACCGTCTCCATCTCCACCAGGCCGTGGTCGCACTCGCCTTCGCGGAAATGGTCGCAGCGCGGCCCGAAATTGCAGCCGTCGGGCCGCTGGTGGGGCAGCGGAAGCTGGCCGCGGATGGGTGTCAGCGGATGGGCATTCTTGTCCTTGCCCGGCGTGGGAATGCAGCCGAACAGCCCGCGGGTGTAGGGGTGGCGCGGGTTGGTGAAGATCTCGCGGATGGCGCTCTCTTCGGCCACTTCGCCGGAATACATCACGCATACGCGGTCGCAGGTATCGAGGATCAGCCCGAGGTTGTGGCTGATGTACAGCATCGACGTGCCGAACTGCTTGGAGATGTCGCGGATCAGCTCGACGATGCCGGCCTCCACGGTCACGTCCAGCGCCGTCGTCGGCTCGTCCAGCAGCAGCAGCGAGGGGTTGGACAGCAGCGCCATGGCGATCACCACGCGCTGCTGCTGACCGCCGGAAATCTGGTGGGGATAGGCCTGCATCACCCGCTCGGGATCGGGCAAGCGCACATTGGCCAGCATGTCCCGCGCCCGTTCCCAGGCTTGCGGATAGGTGATGTTGTCCTCGTGATACAGAGGAACTTCAGAGAGTTGGTCGCCGATCTTCATGCTTGGGTTCAGGGCCGCCATGGGCTCCTGATAGACCATCGCGATCTGCGAACCGCGGAGGTGGCGGAGTTCCTCCTCCGACATCCCCATCATGTCGCGGCCCTTGAACTTGATGGAGCCGCTCATGATGCGGCCGTTGCCGCCCATGTAGCGCATCACCGCCATGGCCACGGTGGACTTGCCACAGCCCGACTCCCCCACCAGCCCCACCGCTTCGCCCGGCTGCACGGTGAGCGAAAAGTCGATCACCGCCGGGATCTCGCCGGCCCGGGTGAAGTAGGACAGGTTGAGGTCCTTGATCTCCAGCACCGGTTCGGCAGGAGCGGCCGTCTTCTTGTCGAGCATCGGGGTCGCTTGCTCGGCCATGGCGGTCTCCTCAGTCTTTCAGCGATACTTCGCGCAGCCCGTCCGCCAGCATGTTCAGGCCGAGGACCAGCGACGAGATCGCCAGGCAGGGGAACAGGGTGGAATGGGGCGAGGTGAACACCACCTCGCGGTTTTCCGCGATCAGGTTGCCCCAGTTGGGATCGGGCGGCGGCAGCCCGAGGCCGAGGAAGCCCAGCACGCCGAGGGTGATCGTCGTATAGCCCAGCCTCAGGCAGGCATCGACGATGAGCGGGCCGCGGGCGTTGGGCAGGATCTCCACGAACATGATGTAGAGGCTGCTTTCGCCGCGGGTCTGCGCCGCTCCCACATAGTCGCGGTTGCGCAAGTCCAGCACCAGTCCGCGCACGATACGCATGATGCCGGGCGCACTGGCGAAGGTGACCGCCAGGATGATGTTGAGGTCCGATGGTCCGAACGCGGTGATGATGACGACGTAGAGAACCAGCACCGGGAACGACAGAATGACGTCCCCCACCCGACTGAGCACGTCGTCGATCCAGCCGCGCTTGTATCCCGCCAGCAGGCCCATGGCGATGCCCACCGCGTAGGCGCAGGCGGTGGCCAGCGGCGCATAGAACAGCACGGACTGGGCGCCGTAGATGATGCGCGACAGCACATCCTGGCCAAGCTGGTCGCCGCCCAGCAGGAAGCATTCGCTGCCGTCGGTGGTGGCGATGCCGGTATCGTTCAGGTAGCGCTGGCCCGGCTCCGCACAGCTCATCGGCCCGGCGTTGAGCAGCGGGCCGATCTGCTGGGTGGGGTCATAGGGCGCCAGCACCGGCGCAAACACCGCGATCAGCACCCAGAAGATGACGATGCCCAGCCCGATGCTCCCGACCCAGCTTTCCCGGATCAGACCGATCGCCTTGATGGTGCGCAGGGCCGGATGCTGGCGGCGCGGGACCTGGGCGTCGACCGGCCCGGGGGTCAAAGGGGTATCGGTCATGTGAAGCGGATCCTCGGGTTGAGGTAGGTGTAGCCGACATCGGCGATGGTCTGGGTGCCCACCGCCACCACGACCGCGACCATGGCGCAGGCCTGGATCAGGTCGATGTCGGTGTTCTGCGCCGCTTCCAGCAGCAGGGCCCCGAACCCGTCATAGGAGAAGAAGAACTCCACCACGATGACGCCCGAGAGCAGCCAGTTGATCTGCAGGATGATCACNNGTGAAGGGCGCGATCAGCGCATTGCGCAGCGCGTGGCGCAGGATCACCCGGCGGTAGGGCAAGCCCTTCAGGATGGCGGTGCGGATGTAGGGGCTCTGCATCACCTCGGCCATGGAGGCCCGCATCATGCGGGCGATGTAGCCGAAGCCGTAGAGCACCAGCACGCTCACCGGCAGGATCATCTGCGTCCAGTTGAAGGCGCTGCCGGAACCGACGGTGCCTTCCAGCCAGTCCAGCGCGAACACGAAGATGGTGGACAGCAGCACAGCACTGGCGAATTCCGGCACCGAGGTGGTGACCACCGAAAGGAAGGAGATGGAGCGATCCAGCCGGGAGCCTTCCTTCATGCCCGACAGGATGCCGAGCCCAAGGGACAGTGGCACCATGATCGCAAAGACGAAGAACGCCAGGATCCCGGTATTGCCCAGGCGGCCCCACAGGATTTCGGAAACCGGCTCGTGGAAGCGCGTGGATTCGCCGAAATCGCCGGACAGCATGTCGCCGATCCATTCGAAATAGCGAACGTAGATCGGCCGGTTGTAGCCCTCGGCCTCCAGCCACTGCGCAGCTTGTTCCTGGGTGATGTAGGGCCCCAGAACGCGGGTCGGCAGGGTGCTGACGTTCACTTCCAGGAGCAAGATCAGCAGGATCGACACGGCGACCATGGTTAACACCATGTACACCGCACGCTTGGCGAGGAAGATGACCAAGGCTTTGCACTCCAGAGGCTGCGAGCGATCCCGGGGCTAGCGCCGGGCCTCCGTCAACGCACGTCCGGCCGATGCCGGCACCGATGTGCCCTCCCGCGGGCAGTCATCGGTGCCGGATCGATCTGTCCGTCTGGATCAGGCTTCGGCGAGCCAGACGTTCTGGAGATGGAACTCACGCGCAGGCTGCAGCTCGAACCCGCGCAGGTTGTTCCGGCTGGCGGTGTGGATGGCGCGCCAGTAGGGCTGCACGATGATGGCATCGTCGCGCAGCATGGTTTCGAGCTGGTCCATGATGGCCCGCCGCTCGTCGACGTCGTAGGTGCCGTTGGCCTGGTCCAGCAGCGCGTCGAAGTCGGGGTTCGCGTAGCCGGTTTCGTTCCACGGCACGCCCGACCGGTAGGCCAGGTTGAGCACCGTCACGCCCAGCGGGCGGTGGGTCCAGGACGTGAAGCCGAACGGCGCCACCGTCCAGCGGTCCCAGTAGGTGCCGCCGGGCATGATGTTCACCGTCAGGTTGATGCCCGCAGGCCGCACCATCTGGGCGATCACCTGGCAGGTGTTGGGCTCCCAGGTCGGCGCCGCCACGCAGTCGATGGTGATGTCGATGCCATCGGGGAAGCCGGCTTCCGCCAGCAGCTCGCGGGCCCGGTCGTAGTCCTGGGCAATCCGCGGGATTTCGGCATATTCCGGATGCACCGGGGCGACGTGGTGGTCTTCACCCGGCACGCCCAGGCCCTCGTAGGCCAGTTCCAGCAGCAGGTCGTGGTCGATACAGGCCTGGATCGCCTGGCGCACCTGCAGGATGTCGAAGGGCGGCTCGGTGACGTGCATGCGCGCCACGCCGGTCTGCGCGGTGATGGTCTCGTAGAGCACCAGCTCCTCGACCTCCTGCACCGCCGGCACCTGGCCGATCTGCATTTCGTAGATCAGGTCCACCTGGCCGGAGCGCAGGGCCGACAGGGTGGCGTTGGTGTCGTCGCCGTGGTCGATCACCTCGATGCCGTCGACCCAGAACCCGTCGTTCCAGTATTCGCCTTCCGGACGGCGGGCGAAGCTGGCGTTCTGCCCAACCGCAAAGTCGGTCATGGTGAACGGGCCGGTGCCGATGGGGTTGTCCTGGAAGTCTCCGGCAAACGAGCGGTGGGTCATCAGGGCCGGGTAGTCGGTCATCAGCTCCGGCAGGCCCAGGTCGGCGGTGCGCAGGTTGAACTGCACCGTGTGGTCGTCGACCTTGACCACGCCGTCTTCGCGGATGCCGTCACCGGCTTCGTTCTGCAGCGCGTTGAAGCGGCCGAAGTTGGACGACCCGGTGGCCGGATCGAGCCAGCGGGTGAAGGTGGCCACCACGTCGTCGGCGGTGAAGGCGTCGCCGTTGTTCCAGGTGGCGTTCTGGCGCAGGCGGAAGGTCCACTGGGTCAGGTCGTCGCTGGCTTCCCAGCTTTCCGCCAGCCACGGCCGGGCGATGTTGTCGGCGCCAAGCTGAACCAGCGGCTCGATGACGAAGCGCAGCAGGTTGCCCTTTTGCGACCAGTCCACGGTGGCCGGATCGGTGATTTCCATCACCGGCATGGAGATACGCAGGGTACCGCCGCGTTGCGGCTCCTCCTGCGCGTGGGCCGCAGGGATCATCTCCTCGCCAGTAATCTCGCCGACGAGTGCGTAGGCGACCGGCGCCGAAAGGCCGAGCAGCGTCGTGGTGCGCAGGAATTCGCGACGGCTCACTTTGCCAGCCGCCAAATCCTTACACATCTTGGGAATCCCTACGTGGATTCGCTCAAGTTCCTTCGTGTCCATTTGTGGCTCCCTGAGAGATTTAATTTTGAAATCCGGCACAATTGTCCTGTGGAAAGCCGCCTTTGCTTGGTGCTAGGGGCAAATAGGACATGTTGGCTCACGGCACAGACAAACCCAGCAGGGCCGGATTTCTCATGACAGTATTGAGAGTTGTGCATGTCTGTCAAACCCAAATCCCCATGTTATTGGCAAAGTTGACCTCGTTGTGCTGTTAACTTGCCGTCGAACCCAGTGGGACATGGCGCGATGACAGAAGCTGAATTGGCCGTGCCGCGTGTGCGCGTAGAGTCTGACACGGTCGGCTATGACGGAGTGTTCCGTCTGCGTCGCCTCACGTTGCGTCACCGGCGCTTCGATGGCGAATTTACTCCGCCGCTGGTCCGCGAGGTGTTCGACAGGCCGCAAGCGGTGATGGTGCTGCCCTACGACCCGGTCGCCGAGCGCATCGTGCTGGTCGAACAGTTCCGGGTGGGCGCCTACGCCGCCGGCCACGAAGCGTGGATGACCGAGCTGGTGGCGGGCATGGCCGAGCCCGGCGAAGCGCTCGACGAGGTGGCGAGGCGCGAACTGGTGGAAGAAACCGGGCTGCAGGCCCGCCACCTGGAAGAGTTCGCCACCTTTCTGCCGAGCCCCGGCGCCCTGTCGGAAAAGGTCACCGCCTTCGCCGCCTGCGTCGACATCGCCGGCCTCGCGGCGTTCGGCGGCAACCCCGGCGAGCACGAGGACCTGCGCCTGCACACATGGAGCGTGGAGGAGGCGGCCGAGCGGCTCGACAACGGGTCCATCGACACCGCCATCACCCTGATCGGCGTGGCCTGGCTGCTGCGCCACCGCGATCGCCTCAACCGCGCCTGGCGCACATAGCCGGTCAGCGAACACGAACCGCGGCTGCCCGGTTGCGGCAGCCCCGTGGGCTGACTAGTGTCAGTACGCGTACGCCACCAAGAGCTGATGACCCCATGACTGTTCGCGATGGGTTTCCGGCAACCGTCGGGAACACACCCCTTATTCGGCTCGGCCGACTGTCCCAACAGACGGGGTGCGAAATCCTGGGGAAGGCGGAGTTCCTGAACCCGGGTGGTTCGGTGAAGGACCGCGCGGCGCTGGCCATCATCCGCGATGCGGAAGCGCGCGGCACGCTGCGCCCCGGCGGCACCATTGTGGAAGGTACGGCGGGCAACACCGGAATCGGGCTCACCCTGGTGGGCAACGCGCTCGGCTACCGCACCGTGGTGGTGATGCCGGAAACCCAGAGCCGCGAAAAGCACGAGATGCTGCGCCTGATCGGCGCCGATCTGCGGCCGGTGCCGGCGGTGCCCTACCGCGACCCGGAAAATTACGTGCACGTGTCGCGTCGCCTGGCCGAGGAGCTGGCCGCCAGCGATCCGGCCGGCGCCATCTGGGCCAACCAGTTCGACAACACCGCCAACCGCGACGGCCACCGCGCCACCACCGGCGAGGAGATCTGGCAGCAGACCGGCGGGAAGATCGATGCCTTCACCTGCTCGGTGGGCACCGGCGGCACGCTGGCCGGCGTCGGCATGGCGCTGAAGGCGCACAACCCGGATATCCGCGTGGTCCTGTCCGATCCCATGGGGTCGGCCCTCTACAACCACTACGTCAACGGCGAGTTGAAGGCCGAGGGCAGTTCGGTGACCGAGGGCATCGGCCAGGGCCGCATCACCGCCAATCTGGCCGACGCCCCCATCGACGACGCCCAGCAGGTGACCGACGACGAGGCGCTGTCGGTCCTGTTCGACCTGCTGCAGGACGAGGGCCTGCTGCTGGGCGGTTCCAGCGGCATCAACGTCGCCGGCGCGGTGCGCCTGGCCAACGCCATGGGTCCCGGCCACACCATTGTCACCATCCTTTGCGACGGGGGGCAGCGCTATCTGTCGAAGCTGTTCAACCCGGACTTCCTGAGGTCGAAGAACCTGCCGGTGCCGGCGAGCCTGATGCCGCGTTCGGCGGATATCCGAGCTGCGGGAGGACATGTCGCATGACCACGACCGAGCTTGTGTTCCGCCAGGATGCGTACGCCCGCTCCTGCGCCGCCACCGTGGCGGCGGTGGACGGCAACCGGGTGAGTCTCGACCGCACGGTGTTCTATCCCACCGGCGGCGGCCAGCCGGGCGACATTGGCACGCTCTCCTGGGAGGGGCAGTCCGCCCGCGTGGCAGAAGCGGTGAAGGGCGAAGCGCCGGACAGCGTGGTGCATGTGCTGGCGGACGGCGATCCGGTGCCGGCCCCCGGCACCGCCGTGACCGCCGAAGTGGACTGGGAACGGCGCCA
>JAGQRL010000054.1:0-3062 GCA_020425485.1 Rhodospirillaceae bacterium | reverse complement strand
GTCACCGGCGGCCAGGTGGGCGAAGCCAAGAGCCGGCTCGATTTCAACATCCCGGCAAGTGCTGTGGACAAGACCGAACTGACGGACGCCTTGAACGCGCGAATTGCCGCGGCGCTTCCGGTCGAAGCCGACTGGATCGATGAGGCGACACTGGACGACAATCCCGATTTGGTACGCACCATGTCGGTTAAGCCGCCTCGGGGGGCCGGCCGGATCCGCGTGATCCGCATCGGTTCGGCCGAGGCGCCAGCAGACTTCCAGCCTTGCGGCGGCACCCATGTACGAAATACAGGGGAGATTGGCGTCGTCGAGGTGACGAAGATAGAGAACAAAGGCAAGCAGAACCGGCGGATCCACATCGCACTGGTCGAGGCTTGATGTCTGGGGACGGAATTCACGGAGCGGGCTATGGGTAACGAGGTCGTCGGACCGCTGGTCACCACCGACTGGTTGGCCGAGAACCTGGAACGGCCGGATGTGAAGGTCGTGGACACGATCTTCTGGATGCCGGGCCTGGACCGGATCCTGGCCGACGAATATGAACTGGCGCACATCCCGGGCAGCCTGCTGTTCGATGTTGATGCGGTCAGCGATACGGCGTCGGAGATCCCCCACATGATGCCCTCGCCCGCGCGCTTCGCGGAGCTGGTCGGGCTGATGGGGATCCGCAACACCGACACCATCATCTGCGCCGATCGCATGGGCAGCATGGCATCGCCCCGCGTCTGGTGGATGTTCCGCAGCTTCGGCCACGATGCGGTGGCGGTGCTGGATGGCGGGCTCATCAAGTGGATGCGCGAGAATCGCCCGGTGAGCGATCAGCCGCCCACCCCCAACCCGGTGGTGTTCAGCGTATCGCCGCGTCCCGGCTTCTTCCGCTCGATCGAGGAAATCCGGCCGGAAAGCGAGCAGGTGATCGACGTGCGCGAGGGCGAGCGGTTCGCCGGCAATGCGCCGGAAGTCTGGCCGGGCCGCCGGCGCGGCCACATCCCCGGCAGCCTGAACGTGCACTACGAAAAGCTGTTCACGCCGGAGCGGACGTTCAAATCGCCCGACGAGCTGCGCAAGGTTTTTGCCGAGGCCGGGGTCAACCTGGACGGCCCCATCGTCGCCACCTGCGGCAGCGGCGTCACCGCCTGCATCCTGTCGCTGGCGCTGACGCTGGTCGGCCGGCCCGATTCCACCGTCTACGACGGCTCGTGGGCGGAATGGGGCCTCAGGCTCGACAAGCCGGTGGCCATCGGCCGCTCCGCCTAGGCGGGCTACTCTCACGCACGGCCGCCGCAGCTCCATGTCGGGCAGCGGCGGCCGCTCGCGTACCGGCGGCGCCAGCTCTGCCCTCTCCATCGCCGACAGCGCCGTAGTGCCGCCGTCGCTTGGCACCCCCGCCGGCTCCATGACGGCGTGCCGCACAGGCCGGGCATGGCCCAACCGCACTTGCTGGCCGGAAGCCGTTTGGCTATGCGGTAGGCGCATGCAATTCCACAGATGTGGACGTAGTTCCGCCCAGGTTGTGGCGTGTCGTCGCCCCTGCCGCGCCGGGTCCGCCGGCGCCGGTGTCGGGCTGTGCAACGGAGAACGGGTATGTGCGGGATCATCGGTCTGATCGGTCGCAGCGACGCAGCACCGCTGCTCATCGATGGGCTGAAGCGCCTGGAGTACCGCGGCTACGACAGCGCCGGCGTCGCCACCCTGGTGAACGGCTCCATCGAGCGGCGGCGCGCCGAAGGCAAGCTGGTGCGGCTTGAGGAGCGCCTCATCGAACAGCCGCTCTCCGGCACCGTCGGCATCGGCCACACCCGCTGGGCCACCCACGGCGTTCCCAACGAGCGCAACGCCCACCCCCATTCCGACGGCAAGGTGGCGCTGGTCCACAACGGCATCATCGAGAACTACCAGGACCTGCAGCGCGAGCTGGTGGCGGCCGGCCGCGTGTTCGCATCGGACACCGATACCGAAACGGTGGTCCACCTGATCAGCCACTACATGGACAGCGGCCTCGATCCCGTTGCCGCCACCCATGCGGCCCTGAAGCGGCTGGAAGGCGCCTTCTCGCTGGCCATCGTGTTCGCCGGCCACCACGACCTGATGATCGGCGCCCGCCAGGGCACGCCGCTGGCGGTGGGCTATGGCGACGGCGAGATGTTCCTCGGCTCCGATGCCATGGCGATGGCCCACCTGACCGACCGGATCACCTATCTGGAGGACGGCGACTGGGTGGTGCTGCGGCCCGACCATGCGGAAATCCGTTCGATGGACGGCACGCTGGTCAACCGGCCGACCCACCGCACCGCGCTGTCCGCCGCCATGCTGGGCAAGGACGGCCATCGCCACTTCATGGCCAAGGAGATCTTCGAGCAGCCCCAGGTGATCGGCGACACGCTGAACGCGCTGGTCAACCCCACCACCGGCGCCATCGCCCTGCCCGACCTGCCCTTCGACCTGGCCACCGTGCCGCGCATCACCATCGTCGCCTGCGGCACCTCGTTCTACGCCGGGCTGGTCGCCCGCTACTGGATCGAGCAGATCGCCCGGGTGCCGGTGGACATCGACGTCGCCTCGGAGTTCCGCTATCGCGACCCGGTGCTGCAGGAGGGCGGGCTTGCCCTGTTCATCTCCCAGTCCGGCGAAACGGCGGACACGCTGGCGGCCCTGCGCCATTGCCGCAAGCACGGCCAGCAGGTGGTTTCGCTGGTCAATGTGCTGGAAAGCACCATGGAGCGGGAAAGCGACGCCCTGCTGCACACCCTGGCCGGGCCGGAGATCGGCGTCGCCTCCACCAAGGCGTTCACCACCCAGCTCACCGTGCTGGCCTGCCTGACGCTGGCCCTGGCGCGCGCCCGCGGCACCATCGATGCCGCGCGGGAGGCGGAACTGTCCCAGGCCCTGGCCACCGTGCCGGGCCGCGTGGCCGAGGTGCTGAACCACGATGCCCGCATCCGCGAGATTGCCGAGGATGTGATGCGGGCGCGCGACGTGCTGTATCTGGGCCGCGGCGTGCACTACGCCATTGCCCTGGAAGGTGCCCTGAAGCTGAAGGAAATCAGCTACATCCACGCCGA
>JAGQRL010000382.1:6384-7840 GCA_020425485.1 Rhodospirillaceae bacterium | reverse complement strand
GGGCGGGGGTGCGGGCCGGAACCGAATGAGCAGCGGTGCCGCGGGGGCGGCAAGGCCCATGCTGAGCGACATTCTCACCGACGAGATCTTCGTCTTCCTCCTGATCTTCACGCGCTTCGGCACCGCCTTGATGGTGATGCCGGCGCTGGGCGAGGGGCTGGTGCCGGCCCGCGTGCGCCTGCTGCTGGCCCTGTTCGTCGCCGGGGTGATGGTGCCGGTGCTGGGCGACCGGATGCCCCAGGAAGCGCCGGCGTCGCCCTTCGAGCTGCTCTTCCTGCTGCTGGTGGAATTCCTGGTGGGGTTGATGCTGGGGCTGTCGGCCCGGCTGCTGGTCACCGCCATGGATGTCGCCGGCATGCTGCTGTCGTTCCAGATGTCGATGTCCAACGCCTTTGCCTTCAACCCGGCGATGGCCACCCAGGGCTCGCTGGTCGGCAGCTTCCTCACGGTGATGGCGATCACGCTGATCTTCGTGACCGACCTGCACCACCTGTTCTTCGCCGCGGTGGTGGCGAGCTACGACATGTTCCCGCCCGGCGAGATGCCGGTGATGGGCGATGCGGCCCAGATGATCGCCCACCTGGTGTCGCACAGCTTCCAGGTGGGGGTGCAGATTGCCGCTCCCTTCCTGATCCTCGGGCTCACCTTCTATGCCGGGCTGGGGCTGCTCGCCCGGCTGATGCCGCAGGTGCAGATCTTCTTCATCGCCATGCCCATGCAGCTTCTGCTGGGCATCGTCGTGCTGATGCTGGCGCTTTCGGGAATGGCCTTGTTCTGGCTCGGGGAATTCGAGCAGGCTCTGTTCTACTATATGCGTTGAGTCGGCAGCGGCCGCCGCTGGCGGCGGGCCGCGGGTGGCCGGGGAGACCGGATGTCGGAAGACCAGGACCAAAGCTCGAAAACCGAAGAGCCCAGTCCGCGCAAACTGGAAGAAGCGCGCAAGAAGGGCCAGGTGGTCACCTCCCAGGAGGTGAAGCATTGGTTTGCCCTGATGGGCGGGCTGCTGGCGGTGATCGCCTTCCTGCCGCTCAGCATCAGCGGCATTTCCCAGGGCCTCGGCACCTTCCTCGGCAATGTCCACCGCGTGCCGACCGACCCCGGCGCGCTGATCGACCTGCTGCAATCGGCGGTGGGCGACCTGCTGATGTTCCTCGTGCTGCCGCTGGCGGCCCTGATTGCCGCGGCACTGGCGGGCGGCTTCATCCAGCACGGCTTCATCGTTTCCGCCGAATCGCTGAAGCCCAAACTTTCCAAGATCAGCCCGATGAGCGGGGCCAAGCGCCTGTTCTCCTTGAAGTCGCTGATGGAGTTCACCAAGGGCCTGCTGAAGCTTGCGGTGGTCGGCGCCGTCGCCACCGTGGTGATCTGGCCGGAGGTCAACCGGGTGGAGCTGTTCACCGGCATGGCGCCGGAGGAGATCCTCCACGAGGTGTGGGAGATGGCGGCCATCCTGATG
>JAGQRL010000382.1:4480-6296 GCA_020425485.1 Rhodospirillaceae bacterium | reverse complement strand
GTGAAGGACGAGTACAAGCAGACCGAAGGCGACCCCATGGTGAAGGCGCGGCTGCGCCAGATCCGCATGGAGCGCGCCCGCCGGCGCATGATGCAGTCTGTGCCCACCGCCGATGTGGTGATCACCAACCCCACCCACTTCGCGGTGGCGCTGGCCTACAAGCCCGAAGAGATGACGGCCCCCAAGGTGGTGGCCAAGGGGGCGGACAACCTGGCGCGGCGCATCCGCGAGCTGGCCGAGGAGCACGATGTGAGCATCGTGGAAAACCCGCCGCTCGCCCGCGCCCTCTACCAGAGCGTTGAGGTGGACGAGGAGATCCCGGCCGCCCATTACCGCGCGGTGGCCGAGGTGATCTCCTATGTGTTCCGCCTGAAGCGCCGGCCGATGCCGCAATCGCGGCGCCAGGGGCCGGCCTCCGCCGCTCCCGGGGGGATGCCGCGATGAGCCGGCGCGAGCTGACCACCCGGCGCCACCGGGACAACACCTCGCGCCACGCCCCCAGCGCGCGCCCGGTGATCGATCCGCTGGTGTTCGGCCTGGCGGTGGCCACGCTGGTGATGGCCGGTGCGGCCTCGCTGCTCGGCCCCGGCCCCGGCGCCACGGTGCCCTCCATGGGGGCGGTGGCGCTGTCGGTGGCGGCCACCACGGTGCTGCTGCACGACCGCCAGATCCGCCGCCGCCGCGGCGAGCGCCTGCAAATGGTGCTGCGCGCGGTGCAGGATGCGCCGGACCCCAGCCTCATCACCACCTTCGGCGGCACCATCACCTTTGCCAACACCGCCGCCAACGACCGCATCGATGCCGCCTGCGGGGTGGATGCGGCGGAAATCGCCGATTGGGCGGCGGCCTTCTGGTCGGCCGAAACGGCGGCGGACACCGCCCGCCAACTCGCCGCCGATGCCGCGCGCGACGGCATCCTGCGCACCGAGGTCAGCGAGACCCGCGACGGCGAACCGCGCTGGACCCGCATCACCATCCGGGTGCCGGCGGATACCCAGGACACGCTGCACTGGTCGTTCGAGGATATCACCGCCGACCGGGTGCGCGAGCAGGCCATGCGCGAGGCCCAGGACCGGCTGGTCAGCTTCATGGACCAGGCGCCGGTGGGCTTCTATTCGGTGGATGCCGAGGGCCGCTTCCAGTTCTCCAACGCCACGCTGGCCAACTGGCTGGGGCTGAGCGTGACCGACCTGATCGACGGTAGCCACCGGCTGCACGACTTCCTGGTGGACGTGCCGGAGGAGGCACCGCCCTACGCCGTGCTGAGCGGCGAGGTCGAGCCGCTCGCCGTGGACGTCAAGCTGCGCGGCCGCCAGGGCCGGGTGTTCCAGGCGTCCATCGCCCAGATCATCGTGCGCGATGGCGACGGTGCCGTGCACCACACCCGCTCGCTGGTGCGCGACCTCACGCCGGAACGCCAGATCCGCGAAGCGCTGCGCGCCTCGGAGGTGCGCTTCCAGCGGTTCTTCGAAGATGCGCCCATCGGCATCGCGCTGGTGGACGCCAACCTGTCCGTCACCGAATGGAACCGCGCCTTCCAGAGCCTGGTGGCGGTGGAAGGGCCGCTCGCCGGCCGGCCCATCGTCGACTTCCTGGCGGAGATCGACCGCGAGAAGATCAACGAGGCGCTGTCCCTCGTGCTCGACGGCGGCGACCCGGAAAGCCCCATCGAGGTGCATTTCCACCCGACCTCGGCGGCCGTGCGCATCGGCCTGATGTTCGCCCGGCGCATGGAAGGCGGCCCCGGCGACGGTGACGGGCTGCTGCTGCAGTTCATCGACCACACCGAACAGCGGGCGCTGGAAAGCCAGTTCGC
>JAGQRL010000382.1:0-4448 GCA_020425485.1 Rhodospirillaceae bacterium | reverse complement strand
GGCATCGCCCACGACTTCAACAATCTGCTGACGGCGATGATCGGCTTTTCCGATCTGCTGCTGATGCGCCACAAGCCGGGCGATCCTTCGTTCAGCGACATCATGCAGATCAAGCAGAACGCCAACCGGGCGGCCAACCTGGTGCGCCAGCTCTTGGCGTTCTCCCGCCAGCAGACGTTGCAGCCGAAAACGCTGGTGCTGTCCGATGCGCTGTCGGACCTGTCGAACCTGCTGCGCCGGCTGATCGGCGAGAACATCGAGCTGAAGATCCGCCACGGCCGCGACGTCGGCGCGGTGAAGGTGGACGAAGGCCAGTTCGAGCAGGTGATCATCAACCTGGCGGTGAACGCCCGCGACGCCATGACGGAAGGCGGCACGCTGACCATCGAAACGGCGGCCCAGACGCTGAAGAGCCAGACCACCATCGGCAACGAGGTGATCCCCGCCGGCACCTACAGCGTGATCCATGTGCGCGACACCGGGGCCGGCATCCCGCCCGATATCGTGGACCGCATCTTCGATCCGTTCTTTTCCACCAAGCGGGTGGGCTCAGGCACCGGGCTGGGGCTGTCCACCGTCTACGGCATCGTGCGGCAGACCGGCGGCTACGTGGTGGTGGACAGCGCGCCGGGCAAGGGCGCCACCTTCTCCATCTACCTGCCGGCCCACCGCATCGAGCGCGACGTTCCCGCCGAGCAGGAAACGACGGCACCGCCGTCTGCCGACCTCACCGGGGCCGGCCGCATCCTGCTGGTGGAGGACGAGGATCCGGTGCGGATGTTCGGCGGCCGGGCGCTGCGCAACAAGGGCTACGAGGTGATCGAAGCACGCAGCGGCGAGGAGGCGCTGACCTGGCTGGAAGAGGATGGCGGCACCATCGAGCTGCTGATCACCGATGTGATCATGCCGCGCATGGACGGGCCGACGCTGATCCGCCACGTCCGCGAACGCCAGCCCAAGGTGCGGGTGCTGTGCATATCCGGCTACACCGAGGAGCGGCTGCGCGAGCGCGTCGGCCTCGACGTGGACGTGTCGTTCCTGGCCAAGCCGTTCAGCCTGAAGCAGCTCGCCGCCACGGTGAAGGAAGTGCTGCAGAGCCGCAGCGGCGACCGTATCGCGCGGTCGTAGGGCGGTATTGGCTTCCGGTCCGTGCCCCTGGCCCGGCGTCAGTTCATCGTCGGCGAACGGGCGGCCGCACCGGGGTTGCCTTCGCGGTAGGTCGACAGGAAGTTCTGGAACAGGTCGATCTCCTCCACCTCCGAGCGGATGGCATCGAGATCGGACATGCGCGGCGTGCCGCCCGGCCGCACGATCATGGCGAAGGTGCTTTCCAGCGGCGTGCCTTCCAGGCTGGGACCATAGGTTTCCGCCAGTGCATCGAGGCCGCCGCGGTCGCCGGCGAGCGCCAGCGCGACGGCACGGTTGAGCACCAGCCGCGCTTGATCGCTGGACAGGGTAGCCCCTTCCTCCGGCGGCGGATCGGCCATCTGTGCCAGGGTGGCGGCAGCCAGCGGCCAATCCCGCGCACGCCGGGCGATATCCAGTCGGGTGGCCAGCGTCAGCGGCCGGTTGTCGCCTTCCAGCAGCACCAGGGCGGCGTCGGTTTCATCCAGTTCCGACAAGGCGCGGGCGCGCAGCAGGCGCCGTTCGTAGGCCAGGGCCGCATCGTCCTGGGCGCCGGCCAGGCTGGCATCCAGCGTGTTGAGGGCGGCCTGGGGATCGCGGTCGAGCAACCTCAGGGCGGCGGAGCGGGCGCCGATGCGCGCGCGTTCCGCGCCGGGCTCAAGCTCGGTCATCACCCCCACCAGCAGTTCGGCCGCCTCGTCCAGCAGGTCCACCGCGGCCAGGCGGTCGGCCATCCTCAGGCGGATGTCCCGCCATTCCGGCAGGTCGGCCAGGATGTCCTGGTACTCGCGGTAGAGCGCCAAGATGTGGAAGGGCGGCAGGGTTTCGATGCGGTCCGGCGAGAACAGCTCATTCAGCCGTTCCGGCACCCGTTCACCAAGCTGGACCGTCTCCGCCAGTTCCGGGAAGGCATCGATCGCCTGCTGCCACACGGTGATGGCGTCGCGCAGGCGGCCGGCGCGCCAATAGGCATCGCCAAGCTGGTCGAGCACGTCGAATTCCAGATCGTCGCCGCGCCAGGCGTAGCGCAGCTCCTCCAGCCGCTCCACTTCCTCATCGGGCGTCACCTCGCCGCCCTCGCGCGCCAGGTCCAGCAGCGCCATTTCCGCCCGCCGGCGGTAGAGCCGGTCCGGCCCCGCGGCCGCCGCTTCCCAGGAGCTGCGGGCGGTGATGGGATCGTTGCGGGCCGCCGCGATGCGCCCGGCCCAGTATTCGCCCAGCGGGTCGAGGTCGTGGGCGACGGGGCGTGCCGAGAGGGCTTCCAGCAAGGCATTGGCCGACGACACGTCGCCGGTTTCCAGGAACGCTTCGATGCCCAGCGGTGCCAGGCGGGCCAGCAGCCAATCGGGATAGCCGTCGAGGATCTCTTCGGCATTGGCGAAGGCGGGGGCGGCGGCTTCCCAGTCGTGGTGGCGGGCGGCGACCACGCCTTGCCACAGCCGCGCTTCGGCACTGTTGTCGAGGTCCGGGGCGGTGAGGTCGACCAGCGCCGCTTCGCCCTCGCCGTCCAGCGCCAGGGCGGCACCGCGCATGGCCCGGTTGGCCGCGTCGTCGTCGATCAGCCAGGCGTTGCTGTCGGCCACCAGGCCGAGGATGCCGAGCGCTTCGGTCTCCTGGCCGTTGGCGAACAGGAAGCGCGCCAGCTCCAGCCGCGTGCGGTCCTGTTCCACCCCGTCGGTCTGGGCGACGCGGCGCTGCAGCGCGCCGCGATTGTCGAGGAACTCGCCGGGGTCGCCGCGCCAGCCCGCCAGGTCCAGCAGGCGGTCATGGCCGCTGGCGCCAGCGGTGTCGCCGGCCAGCGCATCTTCCGGGCGCGACAGTTCCAGGCCGTCGCGGCTGGAGATGGCGACGCCCTCGGGCACCGCGACGACGCCCAGCGCTTCGGTGCGCGGCACGATCACCGCGCCGGCCGCCGTGGTGGGCAGGCTGAAGCGGGCGAAGCCACGCTCCGTGGCCACCGCGGCGCCGGCATCGTCCACCGTCACCACGATCAGGCGGTCGCCGATCACCGGATCGATGAAGCGCACCGGCGATGGAGCGCCCGGCACGGCGATGAGCACGCGGCCGCCCGAAGCGCTGCCGGCATCGGCGTCCACCGCGATGGGGTGTGCCGGCGGCTGCGGTGCGGCGGCAACGCCGATGGTCCATTGGGAGCCGTCCAGCCGCGCCTGGCCCTGCTCGCCATGGGCGATCGACACGCGCACCGCCACGCCGCCTTCGGCCGCCGCCGTCAGCGCTTCGCCCAGCCCGTCGGTGGCCTGGGCCATCAGCGCCGCGGGGTCGAGCAGGCCCGGCGTGTCGGACTGGAAGACCAGCCACAGGCCGTCGCCGCGCTGGAACACCGCCGCGCGCACCGGATGGGCAAAGGCGAAGGTCACCGCGCGGTCCGGCATCGGCCGTTCCGGCGGTGCCGGCGGCTCCACCAGCGCCTGGGGCGGCACCGCCGGGGGAATGTCCAGCCCGTCGCCGGCATGCTCCAGCGCCACTTCCTCCACCGGTGTGGCGGGCAGGGCGTCGAGCGGCTCGGCGGCAAGCTCGCCGGGCGCTGCCTGGGCCAGATGGGGCAGCCCCGGCAGGTCCGGCAGGGTGGCGCGGTCGGCGGTGGCGAGTGTCGGCGGCGCAGCCCCACCCGATGCCACGGCGCGCAACTCGTCGCCGCGCGGCTGCGGCACCGGCAGGGCCACCGGAGCTGCTGCATGGTTCGGCTGGGCTTCGGCCAGCTGGACCTCCGGCGCTGCCGGCTCTCCGGCGGGCGGGCCGGCGACGGCCGGCGCTTCGGCCGGGTGCTCCGTGGGGACCTCTGCCGCCACTGCGGCCGGCGCCTCGACCGGCTGTTCCGTGGGGACGTCCGCGACCGTCTCGGCCGGCACCTCTGCTGATACCTCGGCCGGCGCCTCCACAGGCGCTTCGACCGGCGGTTCGGCTGCCGCGGTCTCTACCACCGTCTCTGCGACGGTCTCCGCCACCGTTGCCGCCTCGGTCGGCGGTCGCGCGGGATCCTCGGCGGCCGGCGGGGCGTCCTCGCTGGCCACCGGTGCCGCAGCGATCTCCGTCGCTTGCGGTGTCTCCTCCACCACTGCCGCCACCTCGACGACCGCTTGCGGCTCGGCAACGTCGACAGGTTCGGCCGCGGGCGGCGGGGCGGTTTCGGCGATTGCCGGCTCGCCGGCCGGCGATGCCGGTTCCGGCCCGGCCTCCACCACCGGTTCGGCGGCGGCATCGACGGTGGGAACGGGCGCCGGTGCGGCTGCCGCCACTTCCACCGGCGGGGCGATGGGTTCCGCCACTTCCGGCGGGGCGGCGTCGATATATTCCGGCTCGAT
>JAGQRL010000381.1 GCA_020425485.1 Rhodospirillaceae bacterium | reverse complement strand
CTGGTGCTGGAAGCGCTCGACCACGCCGATGCGGTGGCCGCGGCAACGGCGCTGGCGGACCTCAACCCGGAGGCCTACCGGCCCTTCAACATGGTGGTGGCGGACAACCGCGACGGCTTCTGGATCGCCAACCGGGCCGAGTCGCGGGTGGCGGTGATGCCGCTGCCCGAGGGGTTGTCGCTGTTGGCCGCCGACGAGTTGAACGACCCCGCCAGCCCGCGCGACCGCTTCCGCGCCCGCCTGGCCATGGGCCCGCGGCCCGACCCGGCGAGGGATGACTGGCATGCGTGGCTGGAAGTGATGGCGCTCAGCGAGCACGATCCCCAGGACGGCCCGCTCGGCGGCATGACCGTGGTGACCGATCGCGACTACGGTACGGTGTGCGCCAGCCTGGTTGGGCTGCCGGCCCCCGGACTGATTGCCGCGGACGGCACACCCGCCGAACCGGTGTGGCTGTTCGCCCCCGGCCGCCCGGGCGATGGCGATTGGCAGCGGGTGGCGGCCGAGGCCCCCGCACCGCCGCGTTGAGACCGCATTGACCCGTTGCTATATACGAAGAGGCGCGGCGTCCCGGCCGCGTTCCTGAGAAAGGCCCCCCACTCGATGAGCCGACGCAGACGCATCTACGAGGGCAAGGCGAAAATCCTTTACGAAGGACCGGAGCCGGGGACCCTGGTGCAGTATTTCAAGGACGACGCAACCGCGTTCAACGCCCAGAAGAAGGGCACGATCTCGGGCAAGGGCGTCCTGAACAACTCCATCTCCGAATACCTGATGACGCGGTTGAGCGAGATCGGCGTTCCCAACCACTTCATCCGGCGGCTGTCGCTGCGCGAGCAGCTCATCCACGAGGTGGAGATCGTTCCCATCGAGGTGGTGGTGCGCAACATCGCCGCCGGCAGCTTCTCCAAGCGCTTCGGCATCGCCGAAGGCACGCCGCTGCCGCGTTCCATCGTCGAGTTCTATTACAAGTCCGACGAGCTGGGCGACCCGATGGTCACCGAGGAGCACATCACCGCGTTCAACTGGGCCCACACCCAGGACCTGGACGACATGGTGGCGCTGGCGCTCCGGGTGAACGACTACCTGTCGGGCCTGTTCCTCGGCGTCGGCGTCAAGCTGGTGGACTTCAAGCTGGAGTTCGGCCGCGTCTACAACGAGCACGGCGACGTGCGCATCATCCTGGCCGACGAGATCAGCCCGGACAGCGCCCGGCTGTGGGACGTGCAGACCAACGAGAAGCTGGACAAGGACCGCTTCCGCCAGGATCTGGGCGATGTGGAAGGCGCCTACCGCGAGATCGCCCGCCGACTCGGCGTGCTTCCCGAGGCCGAGGTGACGGAGCTGCGCGGCTCCCAGCAGGCCGCAGTGTGAGTGGCAGGGTGAGCCGCAGTGTGAGGGACCGGGCATGAAGGCGCGTGTGGAGATCACCTTGAAACCGGGGGTGCTGGACCCGCAGGGCCAGGCCATCGGCCATGCGCTGGCGGGGCTGGGCTTCGCCGGGGTGGACAATGTGCGCCAGGGCAAGCTGATCGAGCTGGACCTGCCGGAAAGCGACCCGGAAAAGGCGCGCGCCCAGGTGGACGAAATGTGCCGCACGCTGCTCGCCAACCCGGTGATCGAGCGCTACGCCATCCAGCTCGCCGAGGCGTGAGGCCGCCGCCTGACCTGCCGGCCTCGGTGCTGCCGCCGGCCGTTGCCGCCGATGCCGACTGGCTGCGCGCCAATGTGGCCGACTTCCGGGCCATCTCCAGCCCCCATGGGCGGGCCAGCCTGGCGCCGCGCCCGTCCGGCTTTCCGGCCCTGGTGCGCCACATCCTGGAACAGCAGGTATCGACCAAGGCCGCCGCGGCCATGTGGGCCAAGCTCGCCGCGCGTGTGGATGGGGTGACGCCCGAAGCCCTGATGGCGCTGGACGAAGCGGCGCTGAAGGCGTGCGGCTTCAGCCGCCAGAAGACCCGCTACGTCCGCGCGCTGGCCGAAGCGGTGCTGGACGGCAGCTTCGATCTTGCCGCCGTGGCGGCCGATCCCGACGACGAGGCCGCCATCGCAGCACTGACGGTCCTGCCCGGCATCGGCCGCTGGACGGCGGAGAACTACCTGCTGTGGTCGCTCGGCCGGCGCGACATCCTGCCCGCCGGCGACCTCGCCCTGCTGGTCGCCTGGCAGTGGCTGAGCGGGGCTGCGGCCCGCCCCAAGCCGGACGAGCTGCGCGCGCTAGCGGAAGCTTGGCGGCCGCGGCGCAGTGCCGCCACCTTCCTGCTGTGGCACTTCTACCTGGATACGACGGAGCGCCCTGCCCCGCCGCCCAAGTAGCTCTCCCTACTTCTTCAGCAGGTCGCGGATTTCCGTCAGCAGCACCACGTCGGCCGGCGGGGCTTCCGGTTCGGCCGGGGCCGCTTCTTCCTCTTCGGCCTTGCGCTTCATGCGGTTCACCGCCTTCACCAGCATGAACACCACGAAGGCGACGATGAGGAAGCGGATCACCGCGTTGATGAACAGGCCGTAGTTGACGGTGGCCGCCCCGGCTTCCTGGGCCGCGGCCAGCGACTCGTACTCGCCGCCCGACAGGTTGATGTAGAGGTTGGAGAAATCGATCCCGCCGGTGAACACGCCGATGAACGGGGTCAGGATGTCGCTGACGGCCGAGGTGACGATGGCGGTGAACGCGGCACCGATGATGATGCCGACGGCCATGTCCACCACATTGCCGCGGGCGATGAATTCCTTGAACTCGTTGAGCATGGGATAGCCTCCTCAGGACGGCGGCAAGTGCTGCCGCCGCCGAAGACTATCCACACCCAAGCGGATCGCTCAATCGCCGTAGTAGAACCGCCACACCGGATGGCCGGAGCCGAGCGCCCGGGTGACCGGACGGTTGGTGTAGACCTGATGGGGCTGCACCGTCGGCTGGTAGTTGCCCAGCGCCGGCGCATAGACGCCGCGGCCGGTGACGAGCTGGCCCGGCGTCACGACGATGGCGCCGTTGCCGAAGCCCCGGCTGCCCCAATGGGGGCCCCAGGTGTTGGCGGGCGGGCAGTTGCCCTGGGCGAAGGGCTGGCCGACCACGGTGCCGCGGTTGCCGATGACGATGCCGGAGCCATGGCCGCTGCGGTAGCCGTAGGCATTGCCGTAGGGCGGCGCCGTGCCATAGGGCGCGGCCACATAGCCTTGGTTGCCGAGATACACCACCTGGCCGTCACCGGTGACATAGGCCACCTGGGCCGAAGCGGCGGCCGGTGCCAGCGCCAGCAGCGCGGCCACGGCAGCGGCGGCGAAGGAGAGTCGCATGGTCGCACCTCCGTTCCGCGGGAAGATCGAGCTTCCGAGTCGATCACAGCACTGTGGCGACCCCATGGCCCGGACGTGGCGGAGGGCAGGCGCTACCGCCAGCGACTTTACGGCGCAGCCGGGATGGATGAGAGTGGGCGCGCCGTTTTCGCCTGCGGCGAAGGGCTGCCGCACATCCAACGGGGTCTGCCATGCGCGCCGTCGTCATCGTCTTTCCCGGCTCCAACTGCGACCGCGACGTCGAGGTTGCCTTGACGCAGGCGGTGGGCCGGCCGCCGGCCATGGTGTGGCACGGCGAAACCGAACTGCCGCCGGCCGACCTGATCGTGCTGCCCGGCGGCTTTTCCTACGGCGACTATCTGCGCGCCGGAGCCATGGCGGCCCATTCGCCGGTGATGCGGGCGGTGAAGGAAAAGGCGGATGCCGGGGTGCGGGTGCTGGGCATCTGCAACGGCTTCCAGATGCTGACGGAAGCCGGCCTGCTGCCCGGTG
>JAGQRL010000053.1 GCA_020425485.1 Rhodospirillaceae bacterium | reverse complement strand
CGCCACATCATCCTGCCCGAGCTGCTGTATGAGCGGGTGGTGGAGGTGGGCGGCCGGGTGACCTATGGCGGCACCGAACGCCAGCCGGTGGATCTGGCGGCCGCGCGCGCCGGGCTGGAAGCGGCGTTTTCCGACGGCATCCGCGCGGTCGCCATCGTCTTCATGCACGCCTTCCGCTGGCCGGAGCACGAGCGCGCCGTGGCCGCCCTGGCGCGCGAGATCGGCTTCACCCAGGTGTCCACCAGCCACGAGACGAGCCCGCTGATCAAGCTGGTGGGCCGCGGCGACACCACGGTGGTGGACGCCTATCTGTCGCCGATCCTGCGCCGCTATGTGGACCAGGTGGCGGGCGAGCTGCCCGGCGTGCGCCTGATGTTCATGCAGTCCAACGGCGGGCTGACGGACGCGCGGCTGTTCCAGGGCAAGGACAGCATCTTGAGCGGCCCGGCCGGCGGCATCGTCGGCGCCGCACGTACCGCGGAGATGGCGGGGTTCGAGCACATCATCGGCTTCGACATGGGCGGCACGTCGACCGACGTCACCCACTATGCCGGCGCGTATGAACGTACGTTCGAGACCCAGGTGGCGGGCGTACGCATGCGCGCGCCGATGATGCAGATCCACACCGTGGCGGCCGGCGGCGGCTCCATCTGCAAGTTCGATGGTGCGAAGTACCGGGTGGGCCCGGAAAGTGCCGGAGCGGATCCCGGCCCCGCCTGCTACCGCCGCGGCGGCCCGCTGACGGTGACGGACTGCAACGTGATGCTGGGCAAGCTGCAGCCGCGCTTCTTCCCCGCCGTGTTCGGCCCCCAGGCCGACCAGCCGCTGGATGCCGAGGTGGTGCAGGCCAGGTTCGCCGCCTTGGCTGCGGAGATCCGCGAGGCCACCGGCGACGAGCGCTCGCCCGTTGAGGTGGCGGCCGGCTTCCTCAGGATCGCCGTGGACAACATGGCCAACGCCATCAAGCAGATCAGCGTGCAGCGTGGCCACGACGTCACCCGCTACGCGCTCGTCACCTTCGGCGGCGCCGGCGGCCAGCACGCCTGCCTGGTGGCCGATGCGCTGGGCATGAAGACGGTGATGACCCACCCCTATGCCGGCGTGCTGTCGGCCTACGGCATGGGGCTGGCCGATGTGCGGGCGATCCGCGAACGCGCCGTCGACACCGGGCTGGAAGCCGATGGGCTGGCCGCGGCGTCGGCTGTGCTGGATGAGTTGGAGGCCGATGCCCGCGCGGAACTGGTGCGCCAGGGCGTCGACGCCTCGGCCGCCTTCCGCCGCGCGCATGTGAAATATGCCGGCACCGACACGCCGCTGGAGGTGCCGTTCGGCGATGCCGACGCCCTGACCGCCGGGTTCGAGGTGGCCCACAAGGGCCAGTTCGGCTTCGTCATCCCCGGCCGGGCGTTGAAGCTGGAGGCGGTGTCGGTCGAGGTCACCGGCGGCGGCGCCGGCATCGTCGACCAGCCCGTCACACGTACACGTACGGGGCCACTGGCGCCGCTCGCCACCGTGCACACGTACATGGCCGATGCGGAGCACGAAGCCCCGGTCTACGACCGCGCACACCTGGTGCCGGGTGACAAGCTGAACGGCCCCGCCATCATCAAGGAACCCACCGCCACCACGGTGGTGGAGCCGGGCTGGCAGGCCGAGCTGACGCTGCTCGACCACCTGGTGCTGCGCCGGGTGGTGGCGCTGCCGAGCCGCGTGGCCATCGGCACCACAGTCGATCCGGTGATGCTGGAGGTGTTCAACAACCTCTTCATGTCGATCGCCGAACAGATGGGCGTGACCCTGCAGAACACCGCCTATTCGGTGAACGTGAAGGAGCGGCTGGACTTCTCCTGCGCGGTGTTCGAGCCCGACGGCAGCCTGGTGGCCAACGCCCCCCACATGCCCGTGCATCTGGGCTCCATGGGCATTTCCGTGCGCCACATCATCGATACCCGCACCGGTGCGATGAAGCCGGGCGACGTCTATGCCCTCAACGACCCCTTCCACGGCGGCACCCATCTGCCGGACATCACCGTGATCACCCCGGTGTTCGACGAGGAAACCGGCACCGAACTGCTGTTCTTCGTGGCCAGCCGCGGCCACCACGCCGATGTGGGCGGGCTGACGCCGGGCTCCATGCCGCCGGACAGCGCCACCATCGTGGACGAAGGCGTGCTGATCGACGACTTCCTGCTGGTGGACGGGGGCGAGTTCCGCGAACAGGCCCTGCGCGACCTGCTGGCGTCGGCCGAATACCCTGCCCGCAACGCCGATCAGAACGTGGCCGACCTGAAGGCGGAGATCGCCGCCAACGAGAAGGGGGTGCGGGAGCTGCGCCGCATGGTCGGCCAGTTCGGGCTGGATGTGGTGCTGGCCTATATGGGCCATGTGCGGGACAACGCCGCAGAACAGGTGCGCCGGGTGCTGGATGTGCTGACACCGGGGCACTTCGTGCTGAAGCAGGATTCCGGCGCCCAGGTGGAAGTGGACATCGCCATCGACAAGGCGGCCCGCCGTGCTTCCATCCGCTTCGACGGCACCTCGCCCCAGCAGCCCAACAACTTCAACGCGCCGTCGGCCGTGGTGCGCGCCGCTGTGCTGTTCGTCTTCCGCTCGCTGGTGGACGACGACATCCCGCTGAACGACGGCTGCCTGGAGCCCATCGCGATTTCGGTGCCGGACCCGTGCATGTTGGCGCCCCACCATCCCGCCGCGGTGGTAGCCGGCAACGTGGAGACCTCCTGCACCGTCACCAACTGCCTTTACGGCGCGCTCGGCGTGCTGGCCGCTGCCCAGGGTACGATGAACAACTTCACCTTCGGCAACGCGCAGTATCAGTACTACGAGACGATCTGCGGCGGTTCCGGCGCCGGGCCGGGCTTTGACGGCACGTCCGGCGTGCACACGCTGATGACCAATTCGCGCCTCACCGACCCGGAGGTGCTGGAACAGCGCTTCCCCGTGCTGCTGGACAGTTTTGCCATCCGCCCCGGCAGCGGTGGCACGGGCAAGTGGCATGGAGGCAACGGGACGACGCGAAAAGTGCGGTTCCTGGAGCCGATGACGGCGGTGATCCTCGCCAACCACCGCATCGTGCCACCCTTCGGCATGGCCGGCGGCTCACCTGCCGAGGTCGGCCGCACCTATGTGCTGCGCACCACCGGCGACCGCGTGGACCTGAAAAGCACCGACAAGATCGAGATGGACGCCGAGGACGTCTTCGTCATCGAAACGCCGGGTGGCGGGGGGTATGGGGCGTGAAGTTGCTCATCTACAGATCACATCTGAGAGACCGCCAATATTTCACACTAGAACCAACGCAAACTCCTTGCCCCAGCCAATAACCACCCATCGATGGCCATCAAGGTTACGGCTGGCCGAGATCTAAGTTTCACCTATGGAGCGCTCAATCTCCGCGCCACCGGCACCGGAAAACATCGCGATGATTGAGACAATCAAAAATACAAAGAACAACATTAAAAACGCGCTCGAAACAAATGGAAACCAAAACCGATGATGGCCACACACAAATTGTTTTCGCCATAGTCGCCCCTCCTCTCCTTTGTGGCTGTTAATTACATGAAACCAAGAACTGAAATACCCCTTCTGTTGAGTTATATCTCTAAATCCAATACCTTGTCCATCCACGCAGTCGTGGGCATCTCTTGTTAGTATGCTTCTAGTTGTTCTAAAGAGCTTCTTATGTCCATCAATAGACCTAGAAAAGGACATTGTTGAACTCTTGAAGATGAAGTCTTTTTCCAATTCACGGAGCACATCTTCGCTTAACCAAATCAACTCCCGATTTCTTCTGTCAAGGCGACCAAAGCAAAAAGAGAACAACATCCCAACTAACGCTATGGTGAACGCCGAAAAATGATGAGACTCGATGGCGTCAGAATAGGCTGCAACAAGTATCGCGCAGGAAACAATCATATAGTTAAAGATCTTTGTTCTTTGATTGGCATGGAACTCAAACCATCGCCATGCATACTCTAATTGTCGCTCGGATGGTGCGTCCGAACCTTCAGCCGACGATTCCTCCATATGGCCCACTTCCCCAATTTTCTACGCCCGCCCCCGTATGGAGCAACCGAAAGTAGCATTTGCGCAAGAGCTTGGGTAGTGCTGGCGGCGCCGCTTGAATTGGTTAACGCCAAGAATCCCCAGCCATAGGTAACGGGCAAGAAGACACATCCGGCTTGGTTTGCGGCCCTCTCGTCTGATGGCTGATCTCCGACGTAAAGACACAAGCTAGGATCAATAGATATTCGATTACACAGGATGTTTAGCGCTTCTTGTTTATCAAAATTCGACGATCGCGGGTCATAGCAAAAAATGCAATGAGAATTGAAGTGCTTTATAGACTTTCCCAGAGATCCTTTTATATTTACTTCCGTATTTGATGTTACAATCCCCAAGACAATACCTGTCTTTGATAGTTGGCCAAGCATCCTATCAACGTATTTATATTTATTTGGCAGATACTCATCGATGAATTTTTCTGCGTATATTTCCAGAGATAGATCTGCTATGTTTGGCGGAAACCCAATAGTCATAAAAAAATCTCTCATGGGACTTATGGACGCGCCGCTTTGTACTATTTGCCGGAATTCTTCCTCGGATGGCACCACAATATCTAACGAGAATTTTTCCACCAGATCCCGACACATTCTTAAATGGGCTGAGAGAGAGTCAACAAGGACGCCGTCTACATCAAATACTATAGCTTTAATATCATGGTCGGCCGTCGTAACATACTGCGCGGCCGATCTCGTCTGAGAAATGCTCCGTTTCTTTATCTTAAATTGAAGCATCTATGAATCTATTCCGTTCGATTGCACCCAACTCGAGAGTAAATGCGATAACTCCAACTCAGCCATACTCTACCATCTTCGAGTTGGTTCGCCCACCAAGAAGTTATCCACAGTCATGAGCCGCCAAATACTGAGGCAGCCAGGACGTTTAGATCGGTTTATCCGCATGCTTAACTGATGGAAATCCACAGGTGGAGTTTGGTTTGAGACAGTACTCAATCAGCGCATCAATCACACCTACCCCCCAAACTCCACATCGGCCACCGGGGCGTCGGGCAGTTCGCGGTCGAGGCTGGCGCGGAAGGCCACGCAGCCGCGCATGAATCTGGGCCAGGGCGGCACCGCCACCTCGGGGTCCATGGGTTCCGGCAGCAGCCCCCAGAGCTGGGGATGATACCAGCACAGATCGTGGCCGGATGAGTCGCGGTGGGCGCGGATGCCGGCGCGCAGCCGCTTCACCTCCGCCACCAGGGCCGCGCGGTCCATGCCGTCCAGGTCTTCATCCATCCTCGCCTCCCCAAGCGCCATGGCCACCCGGCCTGGGACCGACCACGCTTCGCCGCAGCCGCCCTATCCCGCCCGGCCGCCCAAGCCAGTGCCCAACATGGCTGGCCGGTTGGGGCCGAGGGTCGGAAGGGCCCCCGCGACCGCCGAGAAACGCTAGTAGGGCGTGCCGTCCTTGTGGGTGAAAATCCAGGCGCCCTCCGGCGTCTGCCGGGCCGCCAGATCGTCTTCGGGATAGACGCCGCGGTCGCCGGGCACCCGGTCCCCCACCTCCAGATACACCACCTCCGCCTCGCTATCGTTCACCAGGTGATGGGCCGCCCCGCCGGCGGGAAATCCCACCGCCATGCCGGGGCCGAGGCGGTGCTCATCCTCGCCCCAGCGCAGCAGCGGCGTGCCGTAGACGATGTAGACGAACTCGTCCTGCACCGTGTGGGTGTGGAACAGGGCGGAGATGGCGCCGGGCGCGAGCGTCGTCAGGTTCACGCCGAAGGACTTCAGCCCGAACAGGTCGCCCAGCGGCCGCTTCGCCCGCCCCACGGCACGCGCGGCGAAGGGTTCCGGCAGGCTGGTCACCTTGGCGCGCGGCGGCACCTCGGCGGCGATGATGGGTCGATCGGCGCACATGGCATCGAAGTGGCACCGCGGCCGGCCACATCAAGGGGCCGCCCCTCCGGCTGCCAGGCCCCGCCGGTGAGGCGCTGGCGACCGCACCTGCGCATTCCCTCCAGGGCGCCGCCGAACTCGCGAGAACTCTCTGCACACGGCCGCACCGGGGCACGGGTAGTGGGTCAGTTTGAAATCTGATGGGGTTGACTCAAGAAAAAGGGGATGAGTCTGATTGGTGCATTTGACGTGCGTCAAACGCCTTGGCGCTGCCGTCGTTGTATATAAGGATATGCGCATGAGTCGCAGAGCCAAACGCCCAACAGACATGAACCAGCTAGCCAAGTTCATTGCGGATGTAGCGACGGGGCAGGCTGACGATCAAGAATCTGATAGCGGCAAAGATTCTGCCATGTCGGAACTAGGGCGGGTCGGCGGCGTTAAAGGTGGGCGCGCGCGAGCTCGGAGTTTGAGCCCTGAACAGCGGCAAGAGATTGCGAAGCGGGCCGCCGCTGCGCGCTGGAAGAAATGACTTCAGAGGTAGCAATTATGAACAAATCGGCTGTCGCGCTGGCGGCCGATAGTGCTGTGACCACTGGGTTGCCGGGCAGAGAGAAAATATTTACCGGCGCAAACAAAATATTTACCTTGAGTAAGTTCCATCCTGTGGGAATCATGATAAATGGTCATGTCGAACACTGCGGGATTCCATTTGAAGTCTTGATCAAGGAATATCGGCGGCAGCTGGGAAGGAAGCGCTACGATTTAATAAAGGACTACTCAGAGGATTTCTATTCCTGGGGTTCGCGCGCTGATTTTGTCAATGAAAATGCAGAAGCGATTACTGTTATTGCTGCTGCGCTAGCCACTTACAGCGAGCTCGTGCGCAGGGCGCGCAATGCGCGAGCCAAATTAACAGTCGCAGTTACAAACCAAATATTGGCAGAAATGGAACAAGAAGTATTGCGATTTCCGGTCTACGCCGATTTTCAAGACCTCTCGCAGCGGAGATTCAATTCTCTGCATAGAGATAAGATTGATGCTGTTATTTTGTCGGATGAATACTGTCCTATACCTGTCCCGAAGACATCCATGTCAACTTTTCGGCACGTCGTATATATTGCCATAATACACGAATTTCCATCGGCATTTGAAACAGGGTTAATTATTTCTGGATTTGGAGAGAAGGAACTGTTTCCTTCCCTTGAGGAGTTCTTTTTTGACGGAGTCTTATGCGGCAAAGTGAGGCGCCGGTTGGCAAAAAGTATCGACATTGAAAGGTCGAAAGAGACAGTGTTTGTCAGCGCATTCGCACAAGAAGATGCAACAAAGGCATTTCTCTATGGCGTGGATGATGCGCATCTCACCTATATTTTTAGATATCTGCCGGAAATACTTCGAGGATATACTAACGAAATACTCGATCAGCATACTTCATATGACGCCGCTACTAAGCGGACAATTGTTAGGATGTTGCGGACATCAATCTCGAACGTTCTGTCTGATTTGCGCGAAACAATTAACGAATTTTCGTATAGAAATTTTTTTGAGCCCGTTCAAAGCGTTCTGCGGAATGCGCCAAAAGATGAGTTAGCTGCTGTTGCAGAGGCATTCATCAATATCACTTCGCTTAAACGAAAGGTGTCTAGCGAGCGAGAAACAGTAGCTGGGCCAGTTGATGTGGCGGTGATTTCGCGTGGTGATGGTTTTGTCTGGATTAAGAGAAAGCATTATTTTCCTGCTGACTTAAATCACCAATTCATGTATAATTATTTTCACGTTCAGTGAGGGCAACGGAGGGGCCGCCATGACTGATCGAGCTCAGATGAACACGCAGAATGGCGATGTGGACAATCATGTTCGGGAGATCATGACAATGCTTTCCGCTCTGCCGTATGGGCGTGATGTCTCGCGTGAGGATCAGGAGCGCCGCGCTGACTTGGACGCGGCGCACGCGATTTCCAGGCATGTGATCGGTAAGATTTCTATAACTGACCAATCTGCTTGACGCTCAAGCATAAAGGTCATATAAATGGGGCATGAACAAGCTGCCCCAACAAACCCGCGTACTGGTTGTCCGCTGCCTGGTCGAAGGCATGAGCGTTCGCGCCACGGCCAGGACAGCGGATGTCAGCAAGAACACTGTAACCAAACTTCTGATCGACGCGGGTAAGGCGTGCAGCGAGTTCCAGGACAAGGCGCTGCGCGATCTGTCATGCAAGCGCATACAAGTCGACGAGATTTGGAGCTTCGTCTACGCCAAGCAGAAGAACGTTGAAGCAGCCAAGGCGGCACCGGCGGACGCTGGTGACGTGTGGACCTGGACAGCCATTTGCGCCGACACGAAGCTGGTTCCGTCGTGGATTGTTGGGGACCGCTCAGGCGAAACCGCCATCGACTTCATGGACGATCTGCGGAAGCGGCTGGCCAACCGGGTGCAACTTTCGAGTGACGGCCACAAGCCCTATCTGGAGGCGGTTGAAGGCGCCTTCGGCGGCGATATCGACTATGCCGTGATCCACAAGCTCTACGGGACAACCCCTGAAGCAGCCCGTGGGCGGTATAGCCCAGCCGTCTGCACTGGCGTGAAGAAGGCCAATATCGAGGGCAACCCCGATCCCGCGCACATCTCCACATCCTATGTGGAGCGACAGAACCTGACCATGCGCATGTCGATGCGGCGGTTTACGCGGCTGACCAACGCGTTCTCGAAGAAGGTCGAGAACCATGCTCACAGCGTCTCGCTGCACTTCATGTTCTACAACTTCTGCCGTCAGCATAAGTCGCTGAACAAGCTTACCCCTGCAATGGCGGCTGGCGTCACGGATCGCCTGTGGGATATCGAGGACATCATTCGGTTGATCGACGAAGCGGCCCCGAAGCCCGGTCCGCGGGGGGCCTTACAAAAAATCGACCGAAGGAAATTCAAACTGACCCACTACCGGGGCACGGGATCGGGCGACTTCCGGCTTGTTTGATTGTACCAGGCGTGATTTATCCGCGTTATCGTCTGCGTTCTACCGAAGGCGTTCCATGGGCATTCTGAAACGCCAGTACCACTCAACCATGCGTCGGGCCTATGGCCACGCGCTGGCCGAGGCTCGGCGGGCGCTGGCAGAGGGCGGCCGGGTGCTGGACTGCGGGGCCGGCCACGGCCAGACCTTCGATCAGTTGGGCGACATCGCGCCGCAACGCTACACCGGGGTGGAATGGTCGCCGGACCTGGCGGAGGCCGGTGCTGCCCGCGGCCTCGACATCTTCCCCCATGACCTCAACACGCCGCTGCCTTTCGAAGACGGCGCGTTCCGCTGCATCGTCTCGCTGTCGGTGCTGGAACACCTGCTGAAGGGCTGCGCCTATCTGCGAGAGTGCCGTCGCGTGCTGGGGAACGGCGGCACGCTGGTCGTGCTCACGCCCAACATCGCCACCTATTTTTCCGTGCTGCAGTTGCTGCTCGGCCGCATGACCTCCAGCGGCCCCCACCCGGACAGCCAGGTGCTGGCGCAGACCCATTTCAACGTGCTCAGCAAGGCGGCCGCCGGCCAGCTCGACATGGAGGACGACACGCCGTCGCACCGCCACCTGGTGGTGTTCAGCTACGCCGTGCTGAAGCGGTTCCTGCGCCTTGCCGGTTTCAGCGACGTGCGGGGTGCCGGCTTCGGCTACTACCCGTTCCCGGTTGCCGTGCAGCCGCTGCTGGAACGGGCCGACCCTTGGCACTGCCACCAGATGGTCTTCACCGCCCGCCGGTGATGTGCTGGCGCCAGCACCTGTCGCCGATCCGTCATCGATCCGTCGCCGCTTTGAAACCGCCCTGTGGAAGGATCGACGCTCCAGGCGGTGCCGCTGGCACACCCCGGCGATGGAGACACCCGATGGCCCACCTCGTCCGCCCCCTGCTGCTCGCGGCCTTTGCCCTGGCGGCCCTGGCCAGCCTGCCCGCCCGGGCCGAGCCGCTGCACCTCACCATCGTCCACGTCAACGACCTCGACCGCATGGGCGAGGACGGCGGCCGCGGCGGCATGGCGCGGCTGGCCGCGGTGGTGAACCGGGCGCGCGCCGCTGGCGGGCCGGTGCTGGTGACCCATGGCGGCGACGCCATCTCGCCCTCGCTGCTGTCGGGCTTCGACCAGGGCGCCCACATCGTCGATCTCTTGAACCAGGTGGGCATCGACGTGATGGCCGCCGGCAACCACGAGTTCGATTTCGGCCCGGCGGTGCTGGCGGAGCGCGCCGGGGACGCCCACTTCCCCATCCTCTCGGCCAATGCCCAGGGGCCCGGCGGCGGTCTGCCCGAGGGGCTGGCGGCCCACGTGACCTTCGAATATGGCGACTGGACCATCGGCGTGTTCGGGCTGACGACGCCGGAAACCGCGGTGCGCTCCAGCCCCGGGGCCGTCACCTTCGCCGACGTGTTCGCCACGGCGGCGACCGAAGCGGCAGCGCTGGAAGCGGACGGGGCGGATTTCACAATCGCGCTGGCCCACACCACCGCGGCGGAGGACGACGCGCTGATCGCCCAGGGGGCCGTGCCGCTGATCCTGGGCGGCGATGACCACTATCTGCGCATCGAATGGTCCGGCGGCAGCGCCTTTGCGGAGTCCGGCGCCCAGGCGGCGTTCGTCACCGTGATCGACCTGGTGCTGGACCGCGACGCCGATGGGGCGGTGGCGTGGCACGCCTCCTTCGCTGCCATCAACACAGCGGACGTGGCGCCGGATGCGGCCGTGGCCGCCGCGGTGGCCGCCTACGAAACCCAACTGGATGCCGAGCTGGGGGTGGAGATTCGGCACCACTGCGACGCCGCTGGACACGCGCCGTGCTGCCGTGCGCACCGGCGAGGCCGCCTTCGGCAATCTGGTGGCCGATGCCATGCGGGCGGCCGTGGGGGCGGACATCGCCATCACCAACGGCGGCGGCATCCGTGCCGACCGAGACTACCCCGCCGGCAGCGTGCTCACCCGCCGCGACATCCAGGAGGAGCTGCCCTTCGGCAACCGCACGGTGCTGCTGGAGCTTACCGGTGCCGATGTGCTGGCAGCGCTGGAAACCGGCTTTTCCGGCATCGAGGAGGGGGCCGGGCGGTTCCCGCAAGTCTCCGGCCTCGCCGTTGGGTACGATCCCACGCGGCCGGCGGGGGCGCGCGTGGTGTCGGTGACGGTGGGCGGCGCGCCGCTCGATCCCGCCGCCACCTATCGCGTGGCAACCAACGACTTCCTGGCCCGCGGCGGCGATGGCTACGCGGCCCTGACCCACGGCCGCACCCTCATCGACCCCACCTCCGGCGGGCTGATGGCCACCCAGGTGATCGACCACATCGCCACCGCCGGCACCGTAGCCCCGACGGTGGAAGGCCGGCTGACGGACATGTCGCGCTAGGGTCGGCGCGCTACCTATTGCCCGGAACAGGCCAGCCGCCGGCAAGCGCTCAACACGGCGCCCACCGCACGCTCGCCCGGCGCGGCGCCTAGCTTGCTAGAACTGGAACCGGCGCAGGATCGTCAGGGAGGAGAGGGCGCCGACCAGTTTCTGTTCGGGGCCTTCCACCACCGGCAGGCGCAGGATGCCCTTGGACAGGTGCCTGAGCGCATCGGTCAGCGGCGTGTCCGGCTCCACCGTCGGGATGTCCTTGTCGGCGAAGTCGGCCACCAGCCGGCCGAGATAGGGCAGCAGCCGGTTGTCCACATCCGCCGCGGTTTCCGCCGTGGCGACGTCCGCGGAGGTCGGCCCTTCGCCGGCATCGGCCGGCATCAGCAGGCGCGAGAACACGAAGCTGGTCAGTTCGCCCGCCCAGCGCCCGTCCTCGGTGACCACGAGGATTTCCTGGTGGTGCTTGCGCACCATCACCTGCAGCGCATCCGACAGGGGATCGGTGTCCAACACCGTGCTGGGATGGGTGAGCATATAGTGGCGGCACAGCATTGCGGGCATCCTCCCGTCGGTTCCCCGGCGCGGCACGATCGCCGCCGCCGCGGCACACCCAATATCGCTTGATCTTGACCGTTCGGCACGCTGCCTGCGCCCGGCACCGAACGACCGCGGACCGTTCGTGGTGACCGAACGGACGGCGCCGCCAACGGGCGGCGTTAGCGATACTCTTGCAACGGTGCACGACGAAGGCAAACAAAACCGACCGGCCGCTGGACCTGTCTGCAACCCTCGCTGTACACTTTGCAATAGAGGCAATCCGGCGTCCGCCGGAACCTTCCCTCCTCCGGGTGTCCCGCAACCCCATGCCAGGGAACGCCGCCATGCAGATCCCCCTGATCGCCGTGGCCGTCGCTATTTGCGGCCTCCTGCTCGCCGCTGGCCTTTACGTCTT
Organism: Rhodospirillaceae bacterium; assembly: GCA_020425485.1. Taxonomy (GTDB): domain Bacteria; phylum Pseudomonadota; class Alphaproteobacteria; order DSM-16000; family Inquilinaceae; genus JACKIH01. The sequence continues at coordinate 566 of JAGQRL010000053.1, read as the reverse complement.
CATCCTGCGCTCGCCAACCGGTCTCGACCGGATGCGCGAGATCGGTGAGCAGATCCATCTGGGCGCCATGACCTATCTGCGCGCCCAGTATCTGAAGATCGCCATTTTCGTCGCCGTGGTCGGGCTGCTGCTGTCGTTCCAATACGACCTGCGGGTGACCGGCGCCTTCGTGCTGGGGGCGTGCGCCTCGGCACTGGCCGGGTTCGTCGGCATGAAGGCGGCGACCAGAGCCAATGTGCGCACCACCGCAGCGGCGATGACCAAGGGCGAATCGGGTGCCCTGCTGATCGCCTTCAACGGCGGTGCGGTGATGGGGGCGGCGGTCGCCTCCTTCGGCCTGCTCGGCCTGGCGGCCCTGGTGCTGCTGGTGGCCACCACGGCCCAGGATGTGTTCGTGCTCTGGGGCTTTTCCATGGGCGCCTCGTCCATCGCGCTGTTCGCGCGCGTCGGCGGCGGCATCTTCACCAAGGCGGCCGACGTCGGTGCCGACCTGGTGGGCAAGGTGGAAGCCGGCATCCCGGAAGACGATCCGCGCAACCCCGGCGTGATCGCCGACAACGTGGGCG
>JAGQRL010000052.1 GCA_020425485.1 Rhodospirillaceae bacterium | reverse complement strand
GTGGTCAGCGGCCGCGACCGCCCCGATGTGCAGAAGCTGGTGGGCATTGGCGGGCTGGTGTTCGCCGGCAGCCACGGCTTCGACATCGTGACGCCGGACGGCAAGTCGGTGGACAACGAGGTGGGCGGCGACGTGACGGGCCTGCTGGACCAGGTGGAAGCGCGCCTGTCCGCCCTGCTCGATCCGATCGAAGGCTCGCTGGTGGAACGCAAGAAGTTCTCCATCGCAGCGCATTACCGCCTGGTGGCGGACGCCGACTACGGTCAGTTCCGGTCGTCTCTGGACACCGTTCTCAGCGAGTTCTCTGAAATCAAGGAGAAGACGGGCAAGAAAGTCTTCGAGTACCAGCCGAAGATCGACTGGGATAAGGGCAAGTGCGTGCTCTACCTGACGAAGGCCCTGGGTCTCGATGGGCCGGAATACATGCCGATGTTTTTCGGCGATGACGTGACCGACGAAGATGCCTTCAAGGTGCTGCAAGCCGGCGGCGCCAGCGTGATCGTCTCTGAACCCAGCGACGACGCGACCGACCGGACCACCTACGCGGATTTCCGCGTGTACGACTGCGACCAGCTGCTGACGCTGCTGCAGAAGATGACGCCCGCCTGATCACCGGACCACACCGATCTGGCCCACTTGGACACCGCGGACGGGTCAACGTCCGCCAACCCATCAGTCACCCCGGGGAAGTGTGAGATGCAGGACTGGACACTCGTCTACGACAGCTATGAGCCTGACCAACAGAAGCTTCGCGAGACTTTGTGCACGCTCGGCAACGGGTATTTCTGCACGCGCGGGGCGTTCCTGTCCGTCGCGGCCGACATGGTCAACGACCAGCACTATCCGGCCACCTATCTGGCGGGCGGGTACAACCGGTTGCAGACCGAAATCGCCGACCGGATGATCGAGAACGAAGATCTGGTCAATTGCCCCAACTGGCTGCCGTTGATCGCCCGTACCGAAGACGGCCAGATCATCGATGTCCCCCATGCCCAGGTGCTGAAGTTCCGCCAGGAGCTGGACGTCAAGGTCGGCGTTCTGCGCACCGATGCGATCATCAAGGATCCCAGCGGCCGCGAGACCCGGGTGCAGACCGAGCGCCTGGTGAGCATGGCCGACCACCACATGGCGGCGATCCGGCTGAGCATCACGCCGCTCAACTGGGAAGGCCCCATCTCCGTTGAAAGCGCCATCGACGGCGGCGTCATCAACTACGGCGTCAAGCGCTACCGGGATCTGGCGAGCCGCCATCTGAATGTGCTGGCCTCCCGCTCCTTCCACGGCACCACGTCGGAAGACGAGATGATCTCGCTGGTGGCGGAGATGACGCAGTCGCGCCTGCGCATCGCCCTGGCCGCGCGCATGCAGGTGCTGCGCGAAGGCCGCGCCTTCGATACCGAGCGCGTGGTCGACGGCACCGGCGAACGGCCCACCGAAACGCTGTCCTATGTCGGTGTCACCGGCGTGCCGATCACGCTGGAAAAGGTGGTGGCGCTCTACACCGGCAAGGACATCGCCATTTCCGAGCCGGAGATCGCCGCCCAGGAGGCGGTGGACGTGGCCCCCGATTTCGATGGGCTGGCGGAAGCCCATGCGCGGGCCTGGAGCATGCTGTGGCGGCGCTGCGATACCGAGGTGAACGCCACCGAGCTGAACGTTCAGCTCATCTTGCGGGTGCACATCTTCCACCTGCTGCAGACCATGTCGCACAACTCCATCGATCTGGATGTGGGCACGCCGGCCCGCGGCTGGTCGGGCGAAGCCTATCGCGGCCACGTCTTCTGGGACGAGTTGTACATCCTGCCGTTCCTCGATTTCCGGGCCCCGGCGATCGCCCGCAACATGCTGCGCTACCGCTACAATCGCCTGCCCAAGGCGCGCCAGACGGCGCGGGCGGCGGGGCTTGCGGGCGCCATGTTCCCCTGGCAGAGCGGCAGCGACGGCCGTGAGGAAAGCCAGGTCGTCCACCTCAACCCGAAATCCGGCCGCTGGGTGCCCGACTTCAGTTGGCAGCAGCGCCACGTCAACCTGGCGATCGCCTACAACGCCTGGCAGCACTACCTGACCACCGGCGACCACCTGACCCTGGAAATCCAGGGCGTGGAGCTGATCGTGGAAGTGGCGCGCCTGTTCGCCTCGCTGGCCACCTTCAATGCGGAGCTTGGCCGCTACGAGATCCACCAGGTGATGGGCCCCGACGAGTACCACGAGGCCTATCCCGACTCCGACGGCCACGGCCTCAACAACAACGCCTACACCAACGTGATGGTGTCGTGGCTGATGGAGACGGCGCGCATCGCGCTCGACGCCATGGACGTGATCCGCCGCGAGGAGCTGCAAAGCCGCCTCGGCCTGACCGACGAGGAGACGGCCAGGTGGTCGGACATTGAAACCAAGATGTTCGTGCCCTTCCACGGTGACGGCATCATCAGCCAGTTCGAGGGCTACGAGAACCTGCAGGAGTTCGACTGGGACGGCTACCGGGCCAAGTACGGCGACATCCAGCGCCTCGACCGCATCCTGGAAGCCGAAGGCGACACGTCGGACCGCTACAAGCTGTCCAAGCAGGCCGACGTGCTGATGCTCTTCTACCTGTTCAACAAGGAGAAGGTCGCCGCCCTCTTCGGCAAGCTCGGCTACGAGTTCACGCCGGAGATGTGGGACCGCAATATCGACTACTACATGGCCCGCACCTCCCACGGCTCGACGCTGAGCTACCTGGTGCACGCCTGGGTGCTGGCGCGCACCCGGCCGCAGCAGGCCTGGGATTTCTTTGTGAAGGCGCTGAGCAGCGATATCCACGACATCCAGGGCGGCACCACCCAGGAAGGCATCCATCTGGGCCTGATGACGGGCACCGTGGACATCGTGCAGCGCTGCCTGACGGGGCTCGACGTCTCCACCGGCGTGCTGCAGCTCGATCCCTGCCTGATCGGGCCGCTGACCCAACTGAAGGTGCGCACCCGCTTCAAGGGGCATTCGCTGGACATCGTCGTCACCGCCAATGCCGTCACCATCCATGCCGATCAGGGCTGGCCGGAACCGGTCGCCGTCGACATTCGCGGCAATGCCTTCGAGCTGAAGCCCGACGAAACGCGCACCGTTACCCTGTAGGTTTCGCCGGATCGGCGGCACGAAAAAGGGGGCCACCCGGCGGGTGGCCCCCTTCTCTTTTGCGCGGGGGCACCGCCGGGGGCCGAACCGGCCCCGGCGGCAGCCGCCGGTTAGGCGCGCAGGATGGACGTGCCGGCGTAGGTGGCCGCACGGTCCAGCAGCTCTTCGATGCGGATGAGCTGGTTGTACTTGGCCATGCGGTCCGAACGGCTCATGGACCCGGTCTTGATCTGCCCGCAAT
>JAGQRL010000380.1:3946-8114 GCA_020425485.1 Rhodospirillaceae bacterium | reverse complement strand
CGGCATCCCCATGCTGCCGGTGGTGGCCGGCGCGCGGGCAACCAAGCGGCAGATGCTCGCCTACACCGTGGTGCTGGCGCCGGTGGCGGTCGCACCATGGCCGCTGGGCGTGGCCGGTGCGCTCTATGGGGTGGGGGCCGCCGTGCTCGGCGCCCTCTTCATCGTCTGCGCGGTCCGTGTGCTGCGCGAGGACGGCGAGGCCACCGGCCATCGCGGCGCCAAGCTGATGTTCGGCTTTTCCATCTTCTACCTGTTCGCGGTGTTCGCGCTGCTGATCGCCGACCGGCTGTCGGTCGACCTGCTGTCCGCCGGGAGCCTGTGGCCGTGAGCGACGATGCCGAGCAGGCCGGCCAGCCCATGTCGGCGGAAATGCTGCGCCGGCGGCGCGGCCGCAACGTCGCCATCCTGGTGGCGCTGATGGTGTTCGCCGGGCTCATCTACTGGATCTCCGTGGTGCGCATCGGCGCCGGCATCGAAGCCGACCTGGAGCGCCAGCAGCAGGAGCAGGGGGCCGAACCGGCCGACGCACCGGACGACCATGCGCTGCTTGTGGCGCCCGGCGGGACGGTGGGCTGATGACGGAGCTGCGCACCAAGAACACGCGCGTGCTGCTGGTGGCTCTCGCCCTCGTGGCGGGCATGGTCGGGCTCAGCTTCGCCTCGGTGCCGCTCTACAACCTGTTCTGCCGCGTCACCGGCTACGGCGGCACCACCCAGCAGGCCGACGCCGCCCCCGAAGCGGTGGGCGAGCGCACCTTCCGCATCCGCTTCATCGCCAATGTCGATCCCAACCTGGATTGGGATTTCGAGCCGGAGCAGCGGGAGATTTCGGTCCATGTGGGCCAGCCGGCGCTGATCAGCTACCGGGCGGAAAACCACAGCGCTCTGCCGGTGGCCGGCACCGCGGTGTACAACGTGACGCCCGACAAGGCCGGCCTGTATTTCGTGAAGACCCAGTGCTTCTGCTTCACCGAGCAGATCCTGGCGCCGGGCCAGGCGGTGGACATGCCGGTGTACTTCTACGTCGACCCGTCCATCGTCGACGACCCCAACCTGGATGACGTGACAACGATCACGCTGTCCTACACCTTCTACCCGACCGAGTCCGAAAACCTGGACGAGGCGGTCGAGGACTACTATCGATCGGTCGAGGCGGCCGGTGCCGCGGAACCTCCGGCCGACGCTCCGCCCACCGGCGGCCAACCAAGCGGCTAGAAAAGCGGCGAACGACGAAGAGGCAGGCGATGAGCGAAGCAACCGGCGATATGCATGTCCTGACCGACAAGGCCGAAGGGCGGCCGCACCCTTACCACCTGGTGAACCCCAGCCCGTGGCCACTGATCGGTGCGGTGTCGGGCGGCGTGATGCTGTTTGGTGCGGTGTGGTGGATGCATTTCGGCGTCTGGTACATCTGCGTGCCCGGCATCCTCGGCGTGCTCACCACCATGTTCATGTGGTGGCGCGACGTCATCAAGGAGTCGGTGGTCCAGAAGGCCCACAGCGCGGTCACCAAGATCGGCCTGCGCTACGGCATGCTGCTGTTCATCAGCTCCGAGGTGATGTTCTTCGTCGCCTTCTTCTGGGCCTATTTCGACCCCGCGCTGTTCCCGGGCGAGGCGAACCAGCCGGCGCGCATCGACTACACCGGGGGCGTGTGGCCACCGGAGACCATCCACACCTTCGATCCCTTCCACCTGCCGCTGATGATGACCTTCATCCTGCTTCTGTCGGGCTGCACGGTCACCTGGGCGCACCACGCGCTGCGCGAAGGCCATCGGGAGGTGGCGGCCCAGGCGCTGGGGATCACGGTGCTGCTGGGGCTCTCCTTCACCACGCTGCAGATGTACGAGTACAGCCACGCGGCCTTCGCGCTGAACGGCGGCGTCTATCCGTCGACCTTCTTCGTGGCCACCGGTTTCCACGGCTTCCACGTGATCATCGGCACCATCTTCCTGGCCGTCTGCTACTTCCGCACGGTGAAGGGGCACTTCACGGCGAAGAGCCATTTCGGCTTCGAGGCGGCGGCCTGGTACTGGCACTTCGTTGACGTGGTGTGGCTGTTCCTCTTCGTGTCCATCTACTGGTGGGGCTCGGGCAACATCGCCCACTGACCACGTGCCGTCCGTCGCAATGGGGAAGACCACATGCCGTCACCGCTCAGCACGGCGCTCGCCTGCCGGTGTCCCCGCTGCGGCGAGGGCGCGCTGTTCGAGGGCTTCATCACCGTACGTGCGCGCTGCGACCACTGCGGGCTGGACCTGTCGGACCATGATACCGGCGATGGTCCGGCGGTCTTCCTGATCTTCATCCTGGGGGCGCTGTGCGTGCCCCTGGCGCTGTGGATCAACGCCGCCTTCGATGTCGCCTTCTGGGTGCCGGCGGTGGTGGCGGGGGCGGTGGCGCTGGGGCTCACCTTCGCGCTGCTCAGGCCGTCGAAGGCCTATATCATCGCGCTCAACTACCGCCATCGCAGCGGCAGTGGTGGTGACAGCGGCGGCGGCATGGCTCCCCCCGCCGCCTGACCTCGCGCTGTCCCTTCCGGCGCCGACGGGAACCCGTCCCATGGCCCGCACAGCTTCCGCCCGGACCCGCGCCGGCTTCCTCATCTTCATGGTCCTGGTCATCGCCGGGGTTGCCGGGCTGGGCGCCTGGCAGCTCGAACGGCGCGCCTGGAAACACGACCTGATCGCCCGCATCGAGGAGCGCATGGCCGAAGCACCGGCGGCGCTGCCGGCGCACATCGGCGACGCCGCCGCCTGGGACCACCGGCCGGCCACCGCCGAGGGTGTACTGGTGCTGGGTGACGCCGTACGTGTGGGCCCCAGGGTGCATGCAGGTGCTGTGGGTGCCCACATCGTCGCCCCGCTGATCCGCCCGGACGCCAGTGCCGTGCTGGTGGTGCTGGGCTGGGTGCCGCAGGACTGGCAACCCCCGGCTGACATGGCAACCGACGCGGCGGAGGGGCTGCCCGTCAGCCTTTCCGGGATCGCCCAATTGCCCGATCCGCCCGGCATGTTCACGCCCGCCAACGTGCCGGCGGCGGGCCAGTGGTACTACGTGGATGCGGCAGCCATGGCCGCGGCCATGGGGCTGGACGATGCGGCCCCGGTGATCCTGGTGGCCACGGCACCGGTGCTGGCGGCAGATGGGCCGCCCTATCCGGAACCCCCTGTGCTGGAGCTGCCGGACAACCATCTTCAGTATGCGCTCACCTGGTTCGGCCTTGCCGCCGCCCTCAGCGTGCTCACCTTCGTTTTCCACCGCCGCCTGAGAGACCGTTAGTAAGGCGGTTCCAGCCCGCTCCCCCACCCGGCCACCCACGGAAGTGTACGATTTCATGGGTGGCCGGGTGGGGGAGCGGGCAGGCCACGGCAGTCTCACACGGATACTGAGATCATGACCCAGATGGACACCGCCGCTGCACCGGCCCCCGCCGCCTACACCGCGCTGGAAGACCGCTTCGCCCGCATCTCGCGCATCGGCGATGCCCTGGGCATCCTGCATTGGGATATGCAGACCACCATGCCCGACGGGGCCGCCGCCGGCCGCGGCGAGGCGGTGGCAACACTGGAAGTGCTGTCCCACGAGCTGCTCACCGATGGCCGGGTGGGCGACCTGCTGGCGGAAGCGGAAACGGCGGACGGGCTGGACGCCTGGCAGCAGGCCAACCTGCGGGAGATGCGGCGGGCCTGGCGCAATGCCGAAGTGCTGCCGGCCGACCTGGTGGAGGCCCGCTCCCGTGCGGTTTCGGCCTGCGAGATGGTGTGGCGCAGTGCCCGGGCGGAAGCCGACTTCGCCAAGCTGCTGTCGAGCATGACCGAGGTTCTGCGGCTGGAGCGCGAGGCCGGGGCCGCCAAGGCCGCTGCCACCGGGCTGTCGCTCTACGATGCTTTGCTGGACGACTACGAGCCCGGCGGCCGGTCCGCCCGCATCGACGCCATGTTCGACGAGCTGGCCGGCTTCCTGCCGGACTTCACCGCCGCGGTGCTGGAGCGCCAGGCCTCCCGCCCCGCGCCGATCGTGCCCGAAGGCCCGTTCCCGGCGGCCGCCCAGCAGGCGCTCGGCCGGCGGCTGATGGGAGCGGTGGGCTTCGATTTCACCCGCGGGCGGCTGGATGTCAGCCTGCATCCGTTCTGCGGCGGGGCGGACGACGATGTGCGCATCACCAC
>JAGQRL010000380.1:0-3865 GCA_020425485.1 Rhodospirillaceae bacterium | reverse complement strand
GCCTGGCGCGGCCAGCCGGTGGGCGATGCCCGCGGCATGGTGCTGCACGAAAGCCAGTCGCTGCTGGTGGAAATGCAGGTGTGCCGCGACCGGCCGTTCCTCGGCTTCGCCGCGCCGCTGATGGCCGAGGCCTTCGGCGGCGCCGGGGATGCCTGGGAGGTGGACAACCTGTGCCGCCTGTCCACGCGGGTGTCGCGCGGCTTCATCCGGGTCGATGCCGACGAGGTGACCTATCCCGCCCATGTGATCCTGCGCTACCGGCTGGAACGTGCGCTGTTGTCCGGCGAGATGGAGCTGGCCGACCTGCCGGGGGCATGGAACGAGGGCATGGCGGAACTGGTGGGCGTGGTGCCGCCCGACGACCGGCTGGGTTGCCTGCAGGATATCCACTGGCCGGGCGGCTCCTGGGGCTACTTCCCCACCTACACCCTGGGGGCCATGGCGGCTGCCCAGCTTTTCCGCGCCGCCCGCGACCAGAACGGGGAGATCGAACCGGCGCTCGCCCGCGGCGATTTCGCGCCGCTGATGGCCTGGCTGCGCGCCAATGTGCACGAGCAGGGCTCGCTGATGACCACCGACGAGGTGATGGAAGCCGCCACCGGCGCCCCCCTGGGCACCGCGGCCTACATCCGCCACCTGAAGGCGCGGTATTTGGGGGACTGAGGGGGGACTGAGCGGGCTTCGGCCCGCTATCCCCACACCTCCGCGGCGACGCGCCGGAAATTGCCACCCAGTACGCCGGCGATGTCCTCCTCGGCGAAGCCGTGGCCGGCCAGTGCGTCGGCCAGGCCGGCCAGCACTTCCGGCGGGGCGAAGGTGAGCACGCCGAAGTCGTAGCCATTGCCGGGCGGCCACCAATAGGCGGTGTCCACCTCCATGCCCGCCATGTCCTCCGCACTTTCGGTGTCGTAGGCGTAGTCCAGCCCGATGCCGACATGGCGCGGCCCCACCCGGTCGGCCACATAGGCGATATGCCTGGCCATGTCCGCTGCGGCCCCTACCTGGCCTTCCGGCAAACCCAGGAACAGGCCGACGCCGTTGATGCCGATCACCCCGCCGGTGGCGGCACAGGCATCGATCTGCGCGTCGCTGACGTTGCGGGGATGGTCCACCAGGGTGCGCGGGTTGGCGTGGCTGAAGATCACCGGGCGGTCGGACGTGGCCATGATCTGCAGGCTGCTGAGTTCGCCGGTGTGCGAGCAATCCATCAGGATGCCGACGCGGTTGATCTCCGCCACCACCCGCTGTCCCAGCTCGGTCAGCCCCAGGTCCTCGTCGTGGCAGCCGCCGCAGATGGCGTTGGAGCGGTTGTAGGCGAGGTGGATCTGGCGCACGCCGAGCCGGTGGTAGAGCCCGATCATCTCCGGCTGGTCAGCCAGCGGCAGCCCGCCTTCCAGGTCGAAGGCGATGGCCAGCCGGCCGCTGGCCGCGGCCGCTTCCACATCGGCCAGGGTGTGGGCCAGCACGAAGCGCTCCGGCGCCTGCTCGATCTGGCGGCGCCAGGCCGCCAGCACCTTGAGGATGTCGGTGATCGGGGTCATGTCCATCCCCACATTCACCGACACGAAGGCGGAGCCGGCGGCGCGGTGGCGCTCCAGCACCGCCAGCGGCATGTCGGGCCGCAAGGGCAGGCAACTGTGGGCATCCCAGATGGGCAGGGGGCTCGGCATCGGCAACCTCGCTTGCCTTGGCGGTGGGGGTGAACTTACGTTGAACGCAGCATAGGGTTCGGCAATGGGGATTTGGAGTGCGCCTGTGAACTACATCAGCACGCGAGGTGCGGCACCGCGACTGGGATTTGAGGACGTGCTGCTGACCGGCTTGGCGCGCGACGGCGGGCTGTATGTGCCGGACGCCTGGCCATCCCTGCCGGCCGATGCCCCGGCGGCCCTGGCCGGGCTCAGCTACGCCGATCTCACCGCCCGGGTGCTGGAGCCCTTTGCCGGCCCCACCCTCGGCCCGGCGGTGCTGGGCGATCTCACCCGCAAGGCCTATGCGCCCTTCCACCATGCGGCGGTGGCGCCGCTGGGGCAGATCGACCGCAACCTGTGGCTGCTGGAGCTGTTCCACGGCCCCACGCTGGCCTTCAAGGACTATGCGCTGCAGCTCCTGGGCGGGCTGTTCGACCACGTGCTGGCCAAGCGCGGCGAGCGGCTGACCATCGTCGGCGCCACCTCCGGCGACACCGGGTCGGCCGCCATCGAAGCGGTGCGCGGGCGTGACAACATCGACATCTTCATGCTGCACCCCCACGGCCGGGTATCGGACGTGCAGCGCCGCCAGATGACCACGGTGGACGCGGCCAACGTGTTCAACATCGCCATCGACGGCACCTTCGACGACTGCCAGGACATCGTGAAGGCACTGTTCGGCGACCTTGGCTTCCGCGACCGGGTGCACCTGTCGGCGGTCAACTCCATCAACTTCGCGCGCATCGCCGGCCAGATCGCCTACTACGTGGCGGCGGCCACCGCACTGGGCGGCGGGACCGGTCGGCCGGTCACCTTCGCCGTGCCCACGGGCAATTTCGGCAACGTGTTCGCCGCCCATGTGGCGCGCGCCATGGGGCTGCCGGTGGGCCGCCTGATCATCGGCTCCAACGCCAATGACATCCTCCACCGCTTCTTCAAGTCGGGCGCCATGGAAACCCGCGCGGTGGTGCCCACCTTGTCGCCCTCCATGGACATCCAGATCTCCAGCAATTTCGAGCGCCTGCTGTTCGACCTGCTGGACCGCGACGGCGCCGCACTCACCCAGGTGATGGCCGATTTCCGGGCGGCCGGCACCTTTGCCGTGTCGCCGGCCCAGCACGACCGGGCGACCACCCTGTTCGCTTCCCACCGGCTGGACGATGCCGGAACGCTGGCGGAAATCGCCCGCGTGCATGGCGATACCGGCCGGCTGATTGATCCCCACACGGCGGTGGCGGTGGCGGCCGCCCGCGCGCTGGGCGATCCGGCCGCGGGGCCGGTGGTGGCGCTGGCCAGCGCCCACCCGGCCAAGTTCCCCGATGCGGTGAAGCAGGCCACCGGCGTGCACCCGGATCTGCCGCCCTGGCTGGCCGATCTGCACGAGCGGCCGGAACATGCCACGCCGCTGCCGGCCGATGCCGGCGCGGTGCGCACTTTCATCCTGGCCCATGCGGCCCTCACACGGTCGGCGGCATAGCCATGGGCATTCAGATCACCACACTGGACAACGGCGTGCGCGTGGTCAGCGACACGGTGCCGACGGTGGAAAGCGTATCGGTCGGCATCTGGGTGAATGCCGGGGCGCGCCACGAAGCCGCCCCGCAGAACGGCATCGCCCACCTGCTGGAGCACATGGTGTTCAAGGGCACCTCGCGCCGCTCGGCCCTCGATATCGCACGCGAGATCGAGACGGTGGGCGGGCAGATGAACGCCTATACCGGGCGCGAGCACACCGCCTTCTACGCCAAGGTGCTGAAGGACGACCTGCCGCTGGCGCTCGACCTCTTGTCCGATCTGGTCACCGGTTCGGTGCTCGACCCGGCGGAGCTGGCGCGCGAACGCCAGGTGGTGATCCAGGAGATCGGCCAGGCCACCGATACGCCCGATGACCTGATCTTCGACATGCTGCAGGGCCTGGCGTTCCCCGACCAGCCCATCGGCCGGCCCATCCTGGGCACCGAAACCACGGTGCAGGAGATGAGCCGCGACGACCTGCTGGCCTATCGCGGCCGCCATTACGGGGGCCGCTCCATGGTGGTGGGGGCGGCCGGCAATCTGGAGCACGACGCCCTGGTGGACCTGGTGCACCACTGGCTCGGCAGCACCGGCGCCACGGTGGACGGCGGGCCCGATCCCGGCCGCTTCGCCGGCGGGCTGGAACCGCGGCCGCGGGA
>JAGQRL010000379.1 GCA_020425485.1 Rhodospirillaceae bacterium | reverse complement strand
CGTCACCTATGTCTCGGGTCGGGCAGATCCACGAAGATCCATCGCCCACAGGGCGCCCCAACCGGCAGCGGATGGGTTTGCGCGTGCCATGGCGCATGGGCCAACCCGCCGATGCGGCAGCGGCCGTTCGGTGTGTCGCCTAAAGGCCGAGCGGGTGCGGGGCCGTCTGGAAGGATGCGACCAGCAGGGCGGCCCCCAGCAGCAGCAGCAGCGCCGATCCACCGACCAGCAGGACGGCACCGCGGCCGATGGCCAGCGTGGCGCCACCCCCGCGGGCGGCGGCCAGGCCGGCCACCCAGCTGCGCAGAATCACCGTCAGGCAGGCCAGCGTGCCCACCGCCAGGGCCGTTCCGCCCGACATGGCGAGGACGGCGAACACGCCGGTCCACGGCACGCCAACCACCTTGGCGAACACCAGAACCAGGATGGCCCCGGTGCAGGGCCTGAGGCCGATCGCCAGCACGATCAGCGCCATCGCCTTCAGGCTGGCGCCCCTCGCCGTTTGATCGGCGGCCGGCACGTGGGTGTGGCCGCAGCCGCCAGCGTCGTGCCCATGGCCGCCACACCCCGCGGAGTCGTGCGCGTGGGTGTGGGCGCCGGCACGGGCTCTGCCCCGCTGGCTTGCCGCAACCCGCCACAAGGTGGTGACGGCGCGCACCACCAGCAGCCCGCCGATGAGGGCGAGGAGGAGGAAGCTCGCCCGCTCGCTCCAGTCCACCGCGGTGTCGGTTTCCCGCGGCATCCAGCCGGCCAGCCCGATCAGCCCATAGACCAGCAGAATGGCCGTCAGCCCCTGGCACAGCGCCCCCAGCACCGCCAGGGCGACGCCGCGCACCAGCCGTTCGCGCTGGGTGGCCAGATAGGTGGCGATCACCGCCTTGCCGTGCCCCGGACCGGCGGCGTGGAAGACGCCGTAGAGGAACGCCAGACCGATGAGCCAGGCAGCACCGCCCATCCCCGCCGAGTCCGCCGCAGCGCGCACGCCATCGACGAGTTCGGCGTGCAGCTGGCTCGACTGCCGGAGGATCCAAACGGTGAGGTGCTGCAAGACGGACAAGGATCACCTTTCGGCTACGGTCGGCAGTCGACGACGACGACTTCGGCGAACAGCCGCCCCAGGCCATCGATGCCCGTGGCGTTCACATCCAGTGCTGCGGCGGAAAGGTACTGCTCCTCGGTGGGCGACGGCGGCACCAGCCGGTAGCGGCAGGAGGCCGGCGCCCCCTCCAGCACGATCGCGCCGTCCTCCGGCGCGTGCAGCATCTCGATGTAGAAGGTCGGATCGTACACCCGGTATTCCAGTGCGACCCCATCCAGGCTGACCGGCCCGGCGAACGGCAGCACGAAGGTCATGGAGAGCTGGCGGCCGACGATCGCCGTGGCGGTGGCCTCCGCCGTGGCGAAGGCGACGGGGCTGCCGCCCACCTCGACCTCGGAGAAATAGTCGTAGTCGTGGAGGTTCTGCAGGTTCTCCGCCATCAGGGCGTCGAGTGCGGCCTGCGCGTCCTCCCCTTCGCCCACCCCCAGCTCGTAGGTGGCAAAGGCGGTGTAGGCCGGGTCGAACACCCAGGTTTCGCTGAGGCCCGTCACCGTGTTGCCGGCGAACAGCACGCGTACGCTGATGTCGATGAAGGCATGGGGATGGGCCGATGCCGGAGCGGCCGCAAGCATCGCCAGGGCAGCGGCAGCCAGTGCCGCCCTCCCCGCCGGACGGCCGCAGGCGATGCGCCGCAAACGCCATCGCTGGTGATCGGCCATCCCTGGCCCTCGCTCGCAACGAAACCGTGCCCCGGCCATCAGGGCCCGCCGCGGGCCGACCGGTCCGCCACTGATATCAGCGGTGCGGGCGATCGCCCAGTGCTTCCGGGCCGGCCCATCTGCCGGCTTGCCTCGCCAGGGGAAAATCGGCCCAATGCCCCGGCACGCAGGTCGTCAGGGTTCGGACTCAGGTACTGCATGGCCATGGCAACACACAGTCCAGAGATCTGGAACCGCCCGCCGGTGGCGACGCCGCCGCCCGCCAAGGGCTTGCGGCTGATGCTGCGGGTGATCTGGGCGCTGCTGCTGCTGGACATCACCAGCCGCTACGGCCGCTACGCGGTCGGCGTGGTGTGGGCGCTGGTGGAGCCGACCCTGCTGATTCTGTTCATTGCGTTCATGTTCAGCTTCGTGCGGGTGCATTCCGGCATCGACTTGATCCCGTTCCTGCTGTGCGGCATCGCCCTGGTGCTGATGTTCCGCACCACGGCGGCGCGCGTGATCGGTGGGCGCAAAGCCATCCGCGGCCTGCTCGGCCTGGTGCAGGTGCAGGTGATCGATGGGCTGATCGCCTACGCCCTGGCGGAAGGGCCGAAATGGGTGCTCGTCAGCTTCATCATCAACTTCGTCGCCATCCTGCTGGGCCTCAGCTATTGGCCCGATGACGGCATGACCTGCCTGCTGGTGCTGCTGGGCGTGGTGGTGATGGGGTTCGCCTGGGGCGTCACCATGGGAGCGCTGATCGCCATCTTCCCACTGATGGAAACGCCCAACACCATCTTCAACCGCATGTGGTTCTACACGTCCGGCACCTTCTATTCCATCGACGCCGTGCCGGAACCCCTGCGCACCTACATGCTCTACAACCCGCTGCTGCACTATGTGGAGATGGCCCGGGCCGGCTTCGGCGGAACCGAGCTGCCGGAAGGCATCAGCCCGGGCTACGCCATCTTCACCACCATGTTCCTGCTGGCCTGGGGGCTCGTGCTGGAACGCAACGCGCGGAACATCCGTCGGCGCGCCTAGGGCGTTTCTCGTTCAGCCGGCACCGGCCCCTCAGAAGAACTCCGCGACGAAGCGATAGGCTTCGATATCGTCGGCCCAGGCTTCGCTGCGCAGGCCGATCCGCTGCTTGGTCACCGACACCGCCTTGCTCGGCGTATAGCGCTGGTCGGCCCACACGTCAGGCATCAGCACCGCCTGGCGGTTGCCCCGGCGCAGCACCAGCCCGTCGACCTCCGGGTTGAGCTGCTGGGCCACCTCCGTTTCGCTGGCCGCGGTCAGGCGTTCCGGCACGCTGAGCACGGCGATCCGCAGCGCCAGCGTCCGGGCATCTTCCTGCGATGGCCGCGGCACGATGGGATCGGCGATGACCACGCGGTTGGCGTGGTGGGCCACCTCCACCGCCAGCGGCCGGGTGGGCTGCCAGGTGCCCGATTCGCGGCGCTGGTGGCCATGGCCCGGCGCCATCACGAAGACCGGGCGGATCGCCTGCAGCGACCACGCCTCGAAGCCGAGCACGCGGTCGATCATCTGCGGCGGCTGGTAGCGGGCGGCATTTTCCACCGAGGCGCGGGCGATGCGGTGCAGCCGCGCCCTGAGGCCAGGAGCCAGTTCGGCATACGCCACCGGTTCGGCCACCAGGGCGGCCAGCCCGCGCGCGCCGGTGGCCGCCGGCCCGGCA
Organism: Rhodospirillaceae bacterium; assembly: GCA_020425485.1. GTDB lineage: Bacteria > Pseudomonadota > Alphaproteobacteria > DSM-16000 > Inquilinaceae > JACKIH01. Next base: position 4,449 of record JAGQRL010000379.1, on the reverse strand, counting down.
CCGATGGAAGCCCGCGTCACCCGCCACGGCTTCGCCGCCGCGAAGAAGCCGGCGCGCAGCGGGCCGGCATCCTCCGGCCGGGCGCCGGCGTGGCCGCCGCTCTCCATCCAGTCGGCAAACAGCTCCGCTTGCAGGCGTGCGCCGCCCTCGCCGGCATGGCTGCACGCGTCGCCGTTCACCACCGCCAGGGCGCCCGGCGTGCCGGCCACGCGTTCCAGCAGGCCGGCCACCTGGGCCGCCTCCGCCTGGTCGCCCACCGCCACCGCGGCAACCACGGCATCGGGGAAGCAATGGCGGACGAAGGCGAGCTGGGCGGCGAGGTCCGGGTCCGCCGCAACGCCGTCCATCGGCCCGCCGAGCCCTGGCAAACCATCGAGCCAGGCCGCTGCCTCCCCATCGGCCGGCACCGGTCCCAGGGGCGAGACCAGCGCATCGGCCGCCAGCAGGGTGAGCGGGGCCACGGTCGCCGATGCCGCCCGGCCGACCACGACCACCCGCATCACCGGATCGAACGGCCGCGCCACCGCGGCATAGCCGGCGGCCGCAACCGCTGCCGACGCGTGGTCGAGCGGCGGCGGCACCCAGATGGCATAGGCCCCCACGGGGTCTGATCCCGCCACCGCCAAGTGGTCGGCGATCCAGCTCCGCAGCCCGTCGGGATCGTCCGGCATGCGGTCGATCACGTCGGGCTGGCCCGACCCCTCGGCCGCGGAAGGTGGTTGCTCGCTCATCCTGTCTCCCCCTCTCAGACCCCCGGAGATGGGCTTCATGGCGCAGGATCGTGGCGCATCCGGGGCCGGTCAACCGCCCTCGGCCCGGCGCCGCAAGGCCCACCAAGGGTCGTGGTTTTAGGCTTTATTAACGTTACCGGCGTACACTTCGATCATGTGGTGCAGCCCATGGCCAAAGTGCCCCAACCGGCCCCTGGCCGGCCCCTGGGGGCTTAGCGGCCGCCGGACTGCGCTGCGGAGTGTGGCAAGGAAACGTCCAGACACGCCATGGCCAGACGCGCTCGCAGCAACCGGACGGGACTCCCCTACCAGGTGCCGCGCTACCTGTTGGAGATGCGCCAGCGCCGCCGCGAGGACAACCGCTCCATCCTGCCTTATGTGCTGATCGCGGCGTTCCTGCTGGGCGTGTGGCTGGTGCTGTCCTATTCCGAGCCACGGGTGTCGGACATCGACAGCGGCGACCGCCAGGCTCCCACCATCAATTGGGGCGGGCAGCGGTCCTAGGGTCCGGGCAGACGCGACCGCGTCTGACCGGACGCCGCGTGCTCCAAGTATCTCAGCTTGCAAGCGCGATCTGCCGTTGGCGAAGACTGCCTAGTCCGTCTTGGCACCGTCCAGCCGGGCGCCTTCCAGGTCGGCGCCGGCCATATCGGTATCCAGCAGATTGGCCTTCGACAGGTTGCAGGCGCGCAGATTGGCGCCGCGCAGGGACGCCCCGAAGAGGTTGGCCCCCGACAGGTTGGCACCCGACAGGTTCACGTCGTCCAGCACGGCACCTTGCAGGTTGGTGGGCCAGAGCATGTCCTCCTGGCCGCGGATCAGCATGGCGCTGGCGTTGATGTGGCGCATGTCGGCGCGGGTGAGCACCGCGTTGGCCATGTTCACCCCCTGCATGCGGGCGCCGCGGAACAGCGAATCCATGGCGTTGATGCAGGAAAGCTGGGCGGCGTTCAGGCCGGCATCGGCGAAACTGGCGTTGGTCAGCAGCGCCCGGCTGAAGTCCCCGGCGGACAGTTCCACCTTCTCAAACGACATGCCGGCCAGGTCGTAGCCGCTGAGATCCGCCCGCCGGCCCTTGCGGCCGAGCGACAGGATCCAGTCGTAGTGTCCCCGCACGACATCCTGGATCGGCCGATCCAGGCTCGACACCGACTTCGGCAGGATCGCCCGGGAGGTGTCGCACATGCGCAAGGTGGCGCGGTCGAAGATCGCCGCATTCAGGTCGGCGTCGTCCAGGTTCACGTCCTTGAGGTTGGCGCCGCACAGCATGGCGCCGTGCAGCACCGAACCGCTGAGATTGGCGCCGGTCAGGTCGGCCCCCTCGAACTGCACGCCGCGCAGGATGCAGTTGGACAGATCGGCCCCGCCGAGCCGGCTGTCGCGCAGCACCGCGTTGGTCAGGTCGGTCGATCTCAGCATGGTGCCGGACAGGCGCGCGCCGGACAGGTCCGCCCCCTGGGCCGATGCGGCGTCCAGATCCTCGCCGCCGACATTCACCTGCACCAGCTCGCCCTGGCGGCGTTCCAGCAGCTTGCCTTCGCGGGCATCGGTGGCCCGCATGGTCGCCATATCCAGGTTGGAGCCGCGCAGCACCGCCCCGCGCAGATCGGCCTTGGTCAGGTCGCAGCGGCGCATGTCGCACTGGCGCAGGTCGGCACCGAACAGGTTGGCGCGGGTGAGGACGGAGCCGACGAAGCTGCTGCCCGACATGCGGGCGCCGCGGAATTCCGCCTCCGTCAGGTCCAGGTAGTCGAATTGCAGGCCCTGGGCGTCGAACAGCGCGATGTTGAGGCGGCGGCCACCCGTCAGCCCCTTCAGGAAGCGCCGGTGCTGTTCGATCATATGGTTGAGCTTGTCCTGGTCGATGCTGCCGCCGCTCTCGGGCAGCCAGTCGACCGAGGTGATCGGGGCTTTCAGCCAGTTTCCCGATGAATTCGTCCCGACAAGCTTCACGCCGCCACCATGAGCTCAACCGGCGGACTGCGACCGGCAGTCCCCAACGGGCCCAGAATAGGGGCAGATCACTTCCGGAGGGTTAACGGATTCCTGCGCCGCGGTGGCGGGCGCCTACACTTCGGTGCCGATCTCCGCACCGTCGTCGGAGCCAGCCACCACCAGCTTCACCAGGTCTCCCACGAAGCGCGTGACGCCGTATTGCACCGGCGTGCCGGCGGTATCCACATCGACGCTCTCGGTAACCATAACCGGCCGGTTGCGCGGGATATGCAGGAAGCGGGCATCCTCCACCGTGGGCAGCTGGGCGGTGATGCGGGTGACCGAGCGGCGATAGTCCGGCACCCCCAGCAGGCGCAGCGCCTCGGTCAACGACCCGGAGCGGGCGAAGGCGTCGGGCAGGCCGGGAAAGCGGGCGGCCGGGTAGAAATGGCTCGATACGCACAGCCGCCGCCCATCGGCGTCGCGCACCGTGTCGATCTGGCCGAGCAGCGTGCCCGGCGCCACCGCCAGGTCGTGGGCCAGGTCGGCATCGGCGAACACGGTGGCGCTGCGCAGCAGGCGGCCGGTGGCCCGGCGGCTGACGCGTTCCAGGTTTTCCGAAAAGCGGGTGCGCGGCCCCAGCGTGTAGGTGATGCGGCGAGCGACGATGAAGGTGCCGCGGCCCTGTTCGATCTGCACCAGGCCGCGCTGTTGCAGGCTGGAGAGCGCCTGGCGGATGGTGTGGCGGTTGACGCCGAAGCGGGCCGCCAGCTCGTTCTCCGATGGCAGGCGCGTGGAGGTGTCCAGTTCCACGGCGCCGATCTCCGCCGCCAGGATTTCTTCCACCTGGCGCCACAGGGCCACCCCGGTGCCGCGATCGAGCGGCGCGGCGCCATGGCCGCCAGTGCTGCCTGTCATCGAACCTTCACCCTTGCGCGCTTTACAGGTCGCCCGGTGGACCAGTACCCTAGGGGCAGCCAGAGCGGATGTCTAGACAATTGTGTGACAGTTGTGGGCACAAGCACGTCGGCAGAGTCCAGGAATATGGTAGCAGACAGCGACGGATCGCCCGATCAGGCCGACCGCGCCCAGTGGATGCGGACGCTGGCGCTGGCTGATCCGGTCTGGCTGGCCGACCGCTGGCAAGCATGGCCCGATCGCCCCGGCTTCGTCCATGTGCGCGCACCGGAAACCGGGCTGGTGCTGGTGCGCGGCCGCATGTCGGGCACCGGCGACCCGTTCAATCTCGGCGAGATGACGATGACGCGCTGTTCGGTGCGGCTCGATGGCGGCGCCGTCGGCCACGGCTATGTGCGCGGCCGCAGCCACCGCCATGCCGAGCTGGCCGCCCTGTTCGACGCGCTGATGCAGGACCCCGACCGGCGTGCGGCGGTGGAGCGGGAGGTGATCGCGCCGGCCCGCCGCAGCCACGATCGCCACCAACAGGCGGTTGCCGCCGCCGCCGCGGCAACGCGCGTGGAATTCTTCACCCTGCCGCGGGAGCACACGTGATCACAGCAAGCCCCCAGGCGCCGGACCGGGCCATCGAGCCCGGCTTCGCAGAGCCCGTCGGCACCACCCAGGCGGTGTTCCGTGCTGTGCTGGAGGCCATGGCCAACCCCGGCCAGGTGGTGGCGCCGCCGGATGCCATTGCCCCGGTGCCGCCGCTGGCGGCGGTGGCGCTGACCCTGTGCGATCTGGATACCCCGGTGTGGCTAGACGACTCTGTGGCAGCCCGCTGGGCCGGCTACCTGAAGTTCCATTGCGGCTGCCCGCTGGTGGC
>JAGQRL010000378.1 GCA_020425485.1 Rhodospirillaceae bacterium | reverse complement strand
TCCAGTCCGTCTTCGACACCGCGCCGGGCCTCACGGGCGGCACGCTGGTGGTGGGCGGCGATGGGCGCTTCCACAACCTGGTGGCCGTGCAGACCATCTTGAACATGGCTGCCGCCAACGGCGTGGGCGAAGTGGTGGTGGGCCGGAACGGCCTGCTGTCCACCCCGGCGGCCTCCAACCTGATCCGCGCCTGGAAGGCGGCCGGCGGGCTGGTCTTGTCGGCCAGCCACAACCCCGGCGGCCCCAAGGGCGATTTCGGCATCAAGTACAACACCTCCAACGGCGGCCCCGCACCGGAGTCCGTGACCGACGCCATCTTTGCGCGCACCCAGGTGATCGACCGCTACAAGGTGCTGGCCGACGCCGCGCCCATCGACCTGTCGCAGACCGGGGAGACCCATCTGGGCGCCATGCGGGTGGTGGTGGTGGACCCGGTGTCCGCCTATGCCGACCTGATGGCCACCCTGTTCGACTTCGAGGCCATCCGCGCGCTGTTCGCCGGCGGCTTCACCATGCGTTTCGACGCCATGCACGCCATCACCGGCCCCTACGCCCACGAAATCCTGGAAAACCGGCTGGGTGCACCGGCCGGCACCGTGGTGAACGGCACGCCCCTGGAAGATTTCGGCAAGGGCCACCCCGACCCCAACCTCGTCTATGCCCATGAGCTGGTGGAGGCGGTGAACGGCAATCTGGGCCTGCAGTTCGGCGCCGCATCGGACGGCGACGGCGACCGCAACATGGTGCTGGGGCCGGGCCAGTTCGTCACCCCGTCCGACAGCCTGGCGATCCTGGCGGCCAACGCCACCGGCGTGCCCGGCTATGCCAAGGGACTGGCCGGGATCGCGCGCTCCATGCCCACCAGCCAGGCGGCCGACCGGGTGGCCGAAGCGCTGGGCATCGACTGCTACGAAACCCCCACCGGCTGGAAGTTCTTCGGCACCCTGCTGGACGCCGGCCGCGCCACCCTGTGCGGCGAGGAAAGCTTCGGCACCGGGTCCGACCACGTGCGCGAGAAGGACGGGCTGTGGGCCGTGCTGTTCTGGCTCAACATCCTCGCCAACCAGAAGAAGAGCGTGGCCCAGGTGGTGGCCGAGCACTGGGCGCAGTACGGCCGCACCTACTACAGCCGCCACGACTACGAGGAGGTGGACAGTGCTGCCGCCAAGGGGCTGATGGACCATGTGCGCGGCCAACTCGGCGCGCTCACCGGCGGCAGCCTGGCCGGCAAGCCCATCCGGTTGGCGGACGACTTCGCCTATACCGACCCGGTGGACGGCTCCACGGCCACCAGCCAGGGCCTGCGCCTGCTGTTTGAGGATGGCGCGCGCGTGGTGTTCCGCCTGTCGGGCACTGGCACTTCGGGCGCCACCATCCGCATCTATCTGGAGCGCTACGAACCCGATCCCGCCAAGCAGGGCATCGAAACCCAGGAAGCGCTGGCCGACCTGATCGCCATCGCCGAAGACGTGGCCGAACTCCGCAAGCGGACCGGCAGGGAGGCCCCGACGGTCATCACATGAGTCAGCGTCCCGTCGAGGTGCCGGCGGCGCGTATCGCCGTCGGCGTCTTCCTGCCTTTCGCGTTCGGCTACTTCCTGTCGTACCTGTCGCGTGTCGTGAACGCCGTGATCGCCGACGACCTGTCGGCGGACATCGGCGTCGACTCCGCCGGGCTGGGGGTGCTGACAGCCGCCTACTTCATCGCCTTTGCCGCCTTCCAGCTGCCGCTCGGCGTGCTGCTCGACCGCTATGGCGCGCGCCGGGTGGAATCCGCCCTGCTGGTGATCGCCGGCCTCGGCGCGCTGGGCTTCGCCTTTGCCGACAGCATGGCGGGGCTGACGGCGGCGCGCGCGCTCATCGGGCTCGGCGTCTCCGCCTGCCTGATGGCCGCCTTCAAGGCCAACATCCTGTGGTGGCCGATCGAGCGGCTGCCGCTGATGAACGGGCTGATCCTCACCTGCGGGGGCATCGGCGCACTCACGGCCTCCACCCCGGTGGCGGCCCTGCTGTCGATCACCGATTGGCGCGGCGTGTTCGTGGTGCTGGCCGTGTTGATGTTCGCCTGCTCCGGCTGGCTGCTGGTCTCGCTGAAGGAACCGCCGCAGCCCAGGCCGGAGGAGCCAGAAACCCTGGCGGGCCAGATTGCCGTTCTCGGCCAGATCTTCGGCCGGCTGAAATTCTGGCGGGTGGCCGCCGGCACGGTGCCGGTGCAATCCGTCGGCATGGCCTATCTGTCGCTGTGGGCGGCGGAATGGGCCCGCGTGGTGGATGGCGCCAGCGAGACGATGGTGGCCATCACCCAGCAGAACATGGCCATCGGCATGACGCTGGGCTACGCCGTGACCGGTGTGGTGACCGACCGGCTCGCCCGCATCGGCGTTCGGTCCGAAACCGTCTTGGCCGCCGCGTCGGGCCTGTTCATCGCCAACCTGGCCTGCCTGGTGACGCCGGGCCTCTCGGTCGGCTGGGCGCAATGGCCGCTGTTCGCCATGTTCTGCACCTCCTCGGTGCTGGGCTACGCCATCCTCAGCCACAGCTTCCCCGGCGCCGTCGCCGGGCGGGTCAACACCGCGCTCAACCTGCTCACCTTCGTGCTCGCCTTCGCGGTGCAAAGCGGGGCCGGCGGCGCCATCGACCTGCTGGTGGCGGGCGGCTTCACCGTGGCCGATGCACATCATTGGGTCCTGGTGGGATTGCTGCTATACTGCACTGCGGGATACCTGGTCTTTATCGCCCCCTGGTTGAGCGGCCTTATCTGGCGGCGCGGCCAGTCCCAGGTGCCGGGCGAATGACCGGGTCGGCGGCTGCCGGACTCCACCGGCCGGCCGGAAAAATGCTTGGAGATCAAAGGTGCCGGACGTCAGACTGCCGCAGGAAGACCCCTTAGACACCTACCGGTTGCTGCGGCGCGACGGCACGCTGAAACCCGACACCTGCCAGGAACTGGCGATCGAGAAGCTGCAACTTCTGCATTGTGCACTGCGCAATTACCGGCCCAGCCAGGGCACCGGCGGCTGGCGCGCCCGCCTCGGCCTAGCCCGCCGCCCGCGGGCGGATGCGCCGCAGGGGCTGTACATCTACGGCGGCGTCGGCCGCGGCAAGTCCATGCTGATGGACCTGTTCTACCGCCACACGCCGATGGCCCACAGCCGCCGCGTGCACTTCCACGAGTTCATGGACGATGTGCACACCCGCCTGCACCGGCTGCGCAGGAACACCGAAGGCCGCCAGGACGACCTGATCCAGGCGGTGGCCCAGGAGCTGGCCGACGAGGCGTGGCTGTTGTGCTTCGACGAGTTCCATGTGGTGGACATCGCCGACGCCATGATCCTCGGCCGCCTGTTCACCGCCCTGTTCGAGCTGGGCGTGGTGGTGGTGGCCACCTCCAACTGGGCGCCCGACGACCTCTACAAGGACGGGCTGCAGCGCAACCTGTTCCTGCCCTTCATCGCGCTCCTGAAGCAGCGGCTGGACGTGCTGGCCATCGCCGAGGGCTCCGACTACCGGCTCGCCCGCCTGCACGGCCGCAAGGTCTACTACCAGCCGCTGGGCGAACGGGCGAACCAGGGCCTGCGCGCCGTGTTCCACGACCTGACGGACGGCGAGGAGCCGGAAGCCACCGAACTGCTGCTGAAGGGCCGCACCATCCCGGTGCCCAAGGCGGTGCGCAACGTCGCCTGGTTCACCTTCGAGGAGCTGTGCGCGCGGCCGCTGGGGGCGGCGGACTACATCGCCATCGCCACCCACTACGATGCGGTGATCGTGGATGGCGTGCCCCGCTTCACCGAAGCCAAGCGCAACGAGGCCAAGCGCTTCATCACGCTGGTGGATACCTTCTACGAGCACCGGGTGTGCCTGGTGCTGGCCGCCGACGCGCCGCCGGAGCGGCTGCACATCGGCGACACCCACGCGTTCGAGTTCGAGCGCACGGTGAGCCGGCTGATGGAAATGCAGTCGGCCGACTATCTGGCCAGCCAGCACCTGACGTGAGGCGGGCGCCGGGTCGCCCCAAGACCTGCCATTCCGGGACCCGGAGTCATGGAATCGTCATTGGGCGGCGAGGCGAAGCGTTCCCATGTGCTCAGACATGATTATCGCCCAGATATCCGACCCCCACGTCATGCCGCCGGGCCCCAACCATCTGGGAATCGACACCGCGGCCATGCTGACCACCGCCATCGAGCGGCTGAACCGGCTGAGCCCCCAGCCCGATTGCGTGCTCATCACCGGCGACCTGGCGGACAGCGGCAGCGACGCCGACTACGCCGAACTGCGCCGCCGCCTGGCAGGCTTGCAGGCGCCCTACCGGGTGCTGCCCGGCAACCACGATGAGCGCGAGGCCTTCCGCCGCGCCTTCGCCGACCACGCCTATCTGCCGAAGGACGGCCCCTTCCTGCAGTACATCTCCGATATCGGGCCGCTGCGGCTGGTGGCGCTGGACACCGTGATCCCCGGCAGCCTGGGCGGCACCTTGTGCGCGGAACGGCTGGAGTGGTTCGCCCACAAGCTGCAAGGCTCCGCCGGCCGGCCGCTGATCGTGGCCATGCACCATCCGCCCATGCTCACCGGCATTCCCTTCATGGATGCCATCGGGCTCGACTGCCGCGACCGGTTCAAGGAAATCGTCGCCCGCCACAGCAATGTGCAGATGATCACCTGCGGCCACGTGCACCGGACGATCTTCACGCCGTTCGCCGGCACCGTCGCCAGCACCTGCCCGTCCACCGCCCACCAGGTGATCTTCACGCTGTCGGACCGGGCGCCGGCCGGCTGGTCCGCCGATCCGCCGGGCCTGCAACTGCACCTGTGGCAGCCGCAAACCGGCGTGGTGACCCACAGCCTGCCCATCGCCCATACCCAGGTGCGCGACTTCGAGTAGCCGGTTGGGCGGCCGCCGGGGGCCTGTCTGCCGTCCGTCCGGCCGGCCCTCGCCCCTCCAGCCGCGGTCACCTGCCGGTCAAAAACCGGGCTTTTCGATACCATATTTCGCGGATAAGTTTAACACACTGCGCCGGTGATTGCCGTGTGCCCGCTGGTGCAGCCTGCACACCAGCCAAAAGGAATTAAACAATGTCAGGCAGCGCTCTTTCCCGCCGGGCGGCAGGAGCCGCCCAGACCCTTGGCGGCGGCCTTGAGGTGGTGTTCGGCCTGGGCTTCACAACCCTTCCCGAGCCGATGTCCACCGATGGCGGCATCATCATCGTCGTGCATGGGGGAGACGCTGCCGTGGCCGGCTTCCACGCTCCGGCGTCGGCCGAAGTGCACGCGATCGGCGACGAGCCGGGCATGGCGGCGAGGTCGGACCATGGCGATGCCGTGGTGGAGCACGCCGAATGGCTCGGCCTGGGGGCCACCACCCTGCCGGAACGGGGACCGAGCATCGGCGTCGCCGTCTCCAGGGTGTTTGCCTTCTCCGACGCGCGGTCATCGGAAACCGGCGTCCTGATCGCCTATCTGAAGAAGGGTCAGGCCGCCACGCGCACGGGGCACAACGCCGTCGGCATCCGCATGGAAGGCCACACCATCTGGTACCACAACTGCGTCCACGGGCTCGGCCAGGCCGCCCGGGGCGAGCTTCCCGGCCAGGCCGAAGCGATCCACCACCAGGCGCCGCGATATCTGGTGAGTGAGCTTGCCGTGTCCGGCACCCGGCACGAAGCGGCCCGGCATTCGGCGGAAGCCGGGCGGCGTGCCCGGGATTCACGGTCGGGCCTCAAGGGGCTGCGCTGTGCGGAGGCCGCAGCCAGCATCCTGGAAAGCTCCGGCATCGCCATTCCGGCCGGCGTGCGCACACCCTTCCTGCTGTACCGCGACGTGCGCTGGGGCAAGGAGATCACCATCGTCGGCGGCTCGGCTGCCGCGGCCGGCGTGCAGCCGTGAGCGCAGGCGGGATAGCCGCGGCCTAGCGGAGAACCCGGCGTCACCGCGCGAGAGCCTCTTGTTGGTGCAGTCTGCGCCGGCCCTCTCCCCCGCCCGGCCGCCCAAGCCATTGTAAAATCCTGGGTGGCCGGGCGGGGGAGAGGGCCGGGACAGACCCGGCAAAAGGGCGCCAGGTGCCCCTACGCGTTGGGATCGAGGCCCCAGGGGCTGTAGCGTTCCGGATCGTCCC
>JAGQRL010000377.1 GCA_020425485.1 Rhodospirillaceae bacterium | reverse complement strand
GATGATGTGCACGATGCCCTGGCGGATATCGGCCATATCGAAAAGCTGCACGCCGAACTCCGCGCAGTTCCGGCTCAGCGTTTCGATCTGGATGCGGCTGTCTTCGTCGGCGATGCCGTCGGCCCGGTTGGCCGTGGGCACGTTATGGTCGGCCACCGCCAGGGTGGCGTCGGGCCGGCGCACCGTGCGGCCGGCCATGCGCAGGCCTTCGAAGGCCTGGGGGCTGGTCACCTCGTGCACCAGGTGGCGGTCGATATAGAGAACGCAGGTGCCGTCTTCCTGGCGGTGGACGACGTGGGCATCCCAGATCTTGTCGAACAGCGTGCGCGGCATGGAGGTCCGGTTCTTCTCTTGTGGCGATCGGCCAATTGGGGGGAGGGACGTTAGCCCGCCAGGCCGGGCAGCGGCAAGCCGCCCGCCGTCAATCCAGATCCACCAGATAGTCGCAGATCACCTTCATCTCCGACGTCATGTCGACCAGCGAGGTGTCGAGGTGGTCGACATGGGTTCTGACGAGGCCGCAGTTCATCAGGCTGTTCCCGTCGAGCGGCACCAGCAGGCGGCGAAACTCGTAGGTCCGCCCGTCGCTCTGCTCGCGCGCCGCATCGATGTAGTGGGGCAGCGACAGGGTGCGCACCAGGTCGTAGCGCGCCAGGGTTTGGCCGAGGGTGTCGGCGGAGAAGACGTCGCTGATGTATTTGCCGGTCAGCTCGAACTTCAGCGATTCCCGGACCGACGTGCCGGCGAGGCGCACCAGGTAGTCCTGGCGCTCGGCATCGTGGTCGAGCAGCACGATGAATTCGAGGATCTGCTTGATTTCCGCCGGGTCGATCTCGGTGCGCCGGGGCAGCCGGCCCAGCGCCTGGCGGAGGCCGAGCCAGTAGTCGAAGAACGTCGCAAGCGGGCTGCCGGCGATGGTCGCCTGGAACTCCCGAAGGCCGATATGGGGAAGGTCTGCCATCGCACTCCTCGGCCGCCGACGGCACGATGGAGTACGTCTGCGGCGCTGGTGTTGACGCACGGTTCGCCGGCGGCGGTGCCGCAGCCCCGACATCTGATTCTCAAGATAGTCGTTTGCTGCCGCGGGTCGAGCGGATGGGGCGTTATTCCCAGCGGCAGCGAAGGACGCCGCCCGCCTGTTCAGCCGGCATCGCTCCCGGCATTCCCCCCGGCATCCTCGCCGTCAGTTCAGGTTCACCAGGTATCCCGACAGCGAGGTCCGCTTCCTGGCCATCTCCACCAGCGAGGTGTCGAGATGGTCGATATGGGTCTGCACATAGCCGCAGCCGATCACCGCGTCACCCTCCAGGGGCAGCAGCAGCCGGTGGAAGCAATAGGGCTTGCGGGAGTCCAGGGCCGCCACCAGACGCATCAGATGGGGGCGCCGGGTCAGCCGCACTTCGTGATACTGCTGCACAAGGTTGGCGGCGAACCCTGCGTCGTAGATGTCCTTCAGGTAGCGGCCGGTGAGCTCCAGCTTCAGCATTTCCCGCACGGAGCTGCCGGCCAAGCGCACGTGGTAGTCGTCGCGGTCTTCGTCGAAGTTGGCGATCACCAGGTTCTGCAGGGCGGGTTTCATCGCCGCCGGGTCGATCTCGCCCTGCGCGGGGACCCGCCCCAGCTCCTCGCACCGCGCGCTCCAGTGATCGAACAGGACCTCAAGCAGGGTGCCCGCGATGTGCCCGCGCAGCGTCTCCAGGTCAGCGGTTTTGTATTCCGGCATCGGCCTTCGATCCCCTGCGACAGGTGGACGTCAGTCCCTGTGTCCCGTTGCGGTTCTGCACACCGGCCGGCCCGCGCGGCCGCACCCGAGTACCAAAATAGGAAGACGGCAAGCAAGGTCGAGTGGACATTGGGTCGCCCGCCAGAGCTATGTGCGGGCGGGCCGGCTGGGCGGTGGCCCGCTCAGCCTGCCGGCGGTGGCGCCGGGGGCCTCTGGGCGGCGATGAGGGCTTCCACCAGCTCCGTCAGCCGGCGGATCTCCTGGTCGCGCAGCGCGTCGATCTTCTGGTGCAGCGCTTCCACTTCCAGCTCGGCCTTCAGGTTCACGTCGTAGTCCTTGTCCACTTTCCTGCGGTCGATCTCCGCCTGGCGGTTCTGCGACATCATGATGATGGGGGCGGTGTAGGCCGCCTGGAACGACAGCATCAGGTTGAGCAGGATGAACGGGTAGGGGTCCCAGGCGCGCAACCAGCCCACCGCGTTGGCGGCGATCCACAGGGCGAGAATGCTGCTCTGGATGACGATGAAGGGCCACGAGCCGACGCGGGCGGCCACCATGTCGGCGAGTTGCTGGCCCGTCGGCAGGTGCCTGGGGTGGATGCGGTGGCGCGCCGGGCGGCGCTGGCGCAATGCCTTCAACAAGTCGTGGTCGGACAGGCTGGCGATATCGACGTGGTCCATGGGCAAGGTCTCCTTCGCGGGCGGGGCGCAGGCGGGGCGCAGGCGGGCCACGGACGGGACGCAGGCGGGCGGACGGCGCCCGCGGCGTTCCCCCGGCCGGGCAAATGCGCTAGAGCGTAGTCGCCTTTGGCGGGGTCGGTTTCGGCCCGTTCCCCCGCCGCCCCCGCAAGCGACAGGACGAAACATGGCCGCCTATCAGTACGTGTATGTGATGAACGGCCTGACCAAGGCCTATCCCGGCGGCAAGAAGGTGCTGGAAAATATCCGGCTGTCCTTTCTGCCCGGCGCCAAGATCGGCGTGCTCGGCCCCAACGGGTCCGGCAAGTCCACGCTGATGCGCATCATGGCCGGCATGGACACCGAGTTCACCGGCGAAGCCTGGGCGGCGGAGGGGGCGACCGTCGGCTACCTGTCGCAGGAGCCGCAGCTCGACCCGGACAAGACGGTGGCGGAAAACGTCATGGTCGGGCTGGGGGAGATCCATGAGTGGATGACCCGGTACGACGAGGTCAACGCCGCCATGGGCGAGCCCGACGCCGATTTCGACGCGCTGCTGGCCGAACAGGCGGAGCTGCAGGAGAAGATCGACGCGGCCGATGCCTGGGATCTCGACCGCACGGTGGAAATAGCCATGGATGCGCTGCGCTGCCCGCCCGGCGACAGCGACGTCACCGTCCTGTCCGGCGGGGAACGGCGCCGGGTCGCGCTGTGCAAGCTGCTGCTGTCCCAGCCCGACCTGCTGCTGCT
>JAGQRL010000051.1 GCA_020425485.1 Rhodospirillaceae bacterium | reverse complement strand
TCGATCTGCGCAGCGATTTCCGGCTGCCGGATGGCGGGACCGTCACGCCCGGCGTCAATGTCGTCTTCCGCCACGATTTCTACAACGCCGCGCGCGAAGTCAGTGCCGAATCCCGGGCTGCCCCCGGCAAGGCGTTCTCCTGGAAGACCCGTGGCACCCGCCCGGACCGCAACTCGGTGCGCGGCGAACTGTCGATGCAATACGCCTTCGCCGAGGCATCGCCGCTGTCGGGCGTCGCCCTTACCGGCAGCGTGGCCTTCGACAGCTCCGGCAACAACAACGCCACCACCACCGCCCTGCGCCTGAACTACCGCTTCAGATAGCCAGCTTCAGCACCGGCGGCGATCCTTCGCCGTCATTCTCGCCATGACCGGCCCGGTCTTCCCGCCGCAGGAGGACCGCCGCACTGACCTTGTAGGGCCGCAGCAGCCAGAGGAACCGATGGGCGCGCGGGCGCCATTTCTCCGCCGGTCCGAGGAACGGCAGCACGACATGACGGAAATTCCTCATCATCCTCCTGAGCTTCTTCCGGTCGACAAGGCTGTCCTGCAGGTAACTCGTCGAGACGATCACCTCGCGGCTTTCGGCCTCCAGCCCGGGAAACATCGCGACCAGCCGGTCGGGCGAGGGGCGCAGCAGCGTGTCGATCGGATCGGGATGATAGGGATAGCTGTAGGGCACGGACACCAGCAGCCGGGCTCCGGGTCGCATCAGCCCGGCGCAGGCCAGCGCAAAGCGCTGCGGATCCTCCAGGTGTTCGAGCAGGTTGTTGCAGGTGACCAGATCCGCACCCAGCGCGCGCAGCCGGGAATGGAACGCCGGGTCGAGCAGGTCGCCCACCATGTCGACACCCTCGTCGGCCTTGATGTCGCAATGGATGAAGCGGATGCCGTCACGCTCCAGCGGTTCGATGAACTCGGTCTGGACATGGGACTGCATGTCACGGCGGAACCGGCCGGTGGACGATCCCAGGTTGAGGCAGGTGCTTCCTTGCGGAAGGCCGAGGGCGCGGACCTGTCGCGCCATCCACCGGGCTTCTTCCTTGCGCATCGGGGCCTCCCTTTTCGATTGTCTCCGATTCGGGACAATCTCAAGATGAATGATGACCCGATCAATGGCGCAAATGGCGATAGGAGGCAATCGCGGCACACCAATTCCGGTCGTATTTTTTGCCGTGGGAAAACATGACCTTATTACGGCAGTCCCGGGGTATTTTTGGCTTCTCTTCGGGTTCGCCACTGCGGGACATGGAGTGGAGCCCGGACCGGCGTTATCGTACCCCGACGGCACGGGTTGTCAGGCGATGAGGTCCTCGATGGCGCGCCAGCCATGGACCAGGGCGAGCGGGTTGCGGCGGAGTGTGAGAAGGTTGCCGCCACCGCCGCCGGGCTGGTCGAGGGCGCGAGAGATGGGGCGATCCGAGAGATGGGCCAGCAGCAGCGCGCCGACCCCGCCATGGGCGACGACGAGGATGTTGCCCGATGCCGGAGCTTCGCGGTCGATGCGCATCACCGCGCCGACGATGCGCGTCTGGGCATCGACGGCCCGTTCCCAGCCGCCGATGCTCTCCCGCGGATGGGCGAAGAAGCGGTCGGCGTGGGCCTCGAACGCCACCTTGTCGAGGTAGCCCGTGGCCGAGCGGTCGTTCTCGGCGAGGTCCCTCGCGACAACGGGTTCGAGTCCGGCGGACCCTGCAACGATCTGCGCCCCGTCGCGGGCCTTGCGCTCGTCGCTGCAGAAGATGGCCTGCCAGCGGATTCCGGCGGTGGCTTCCGTGAACATCCGCATCCGGGCGATGCCCCTGTCCGACAGTCGCCACTGCGGGACGGGAACCTGCGGGTCGATGACGACTTCGGGATGGGTGAGGAAGACGAGGAGGTTCATGGTCACCGGGATGCTCAAAGGAAGTTCTGCGGATCGATGTCGACGCGCAGGCGGACGTTGCGGGCGAGCTGGATGGTGGACAGCCAGCCGCGCAGGATGGCGGGCAGGTCGGTCTCCGGCGTGGCCTTGACGAGGAAGCGCTCGCGGTAGCGGCCGCGCAGCATGGTGAGCGGGGCGGGAGCCGGGCCGAGGATGAGGACGTTGTCGAGATCGGGCGCGCAGGCGGCCAGCCGGCGGCCCTCATGCGCGACGAGCTCGTGGTCGGGACCGGAGAGGATCAGTGCCGCGAGCCGGCCGAAGGGCGGCATGTGTCCCTCGCGGCGCTCGTCCAGCTCGGCCCTGATGAAGCTGTCGCGGTCGCCTCCGGCCAGCGCCCGCATCACCGGATGGCCGGGGTCGCGGGTCTGGATGAGCACGCGACCCGGACGGCTTTCGCGCCCGGCGCGCCCGGCGAGCTGGTAGAGCAACTGGAAGGTGCGTTCGCCCGCGCGCAGGTCGCCGCCGCCGAGGCCGATGTCGGCGTCGACCACGCCGACGAAGGTGAGGTCGGGGAAATGGTGGCCCTTGGCGATGAGCTGGGTGCCGATCACCACATCCACCTCGCCGTCGCGGATGGCGCGCATCTTGTCCGCCAGGTCGGCGGTGCCGCGCAGATGGTCGCTGGTCAGCAGCAGGGTGCGCGCGTCGGGCAGGGTCGCCGCCACCTCTTCGGCGATGCGCTCCACACCGGGGCCGATGGCGGTGAGCGACTCGACCGCTCCGCATTCCGGGCAGGCCGGCGGCACGGACCGGGTGTAGCCGCAATGGTGGCACACCAGCCGGCGGCCCAGCCGGTGCTCCACCAGCCAGGCTTCGCAGTTGGGGCAGCGCAGGCGGTGGCCGCAGCTTCGGCACAGCGTCAGCGGCGCATAGCCGCGGCGATTGAGGAACAGCAGCACCTGTTCGCCGCGCGCCAGGGTGCCGGCGGCTTCGGCCAGCAGCGGCGGCGACAGGAAGCTGCCGCGTTCCGGCGGATCGGCGCGCAGGTCGATGGCGGCCACTTCCGGCAGCGTCGCCCCGCCGAAGCGCCGCGGCAGCACCACCTGGCCGTAGCGCCCGCGCTCCACATTCACCAGCGTTTCCAGGGACGGCGTGGCGGAACACAGCACGGCCGGGATCTCGCCCAGGAAGGCGCGGGTCACCGCCATGTCGCGGGCGTGGTAGTGCACCCCGTCTTCCTGTTTGAAGGCGGGCTCGTGCTCCTCGTCCACCACGATCAGGCCGAGATCGGGATAGGGCAGCATGAGGGCGGAACGCGCACCCACCACCACCTTCGCCGTGCCCTCCACAGCCGCCCGCCAGGCGCGACGGCGGGCGAGCGGCGTCAGCCGCGAATGCCACTGCGTGGGCGCCGCCCCGAAGCGCACCTCGAAGCGCTCCAGCCACTGCGCGGTCAGCGCGATTTCCGGCAGCAGCACCAGCACCTGGCGGCCACCGGCGAGGGCGGCAGCGATGGCTTCGAAATACACCTCCGTCTTGCCCGACCCGGTAACGCCATCGATCAGGGTCACCGAATAGCCGCCGGCACCCACGGTGGCGCACAGCGTGGCGGCGGCCGCCTGCTGGTCGGCGGACAGGTCGGCCGGCCGGTGATCGGGCCGGTAGCGTGGCGGTGCCACCCCCTTGGGCCGCCAGTGGGTGGCCAGAACGCCGGCCTCCATCAGCCCGCGAATCACCGGCACGCCGCAGCCCACCTGGCGGGCCAGCTCGGCGGGCGGCATCGCCGGCAGATCGCGCGCCTGGTCGACCGCGCGGCGACGCGCCGCAGTCCATTTGAACGGCGGGCCGGGTTCGGCTTCCGCTCCCTCAGCCAGAACCACCACCGCTTCCGGCTCCTCCGCCACCAGGGCTGCGGGACAGGACAGCGCCATCTGCAGCACCTGGCCCGGCGGTGCCAGGGTGTAGCCGGCCATCCAGTCGATGAAGCGGCGGCTGGTTTCCGGCAGCGGCGGCACGTCGAACACCCGGTCTATCGCCTTCAGCCGTGCGGTCGGCACCGCCGCCTCGCCGGCCTCGGCCGGTCCCCACACCGCCCCCACCACCCGGCGGCTGCCCAGCGGCACCTCCACCACCGCGCCGATCTTGAGGTCCGGCGGCCCCCCATAGTCCAGCGGACCGGCCAGCGGAACCGGCAGCAGCACTCGCCACACGGCGTCCTCGCCGGGCGCTTTCGCGGGGTGCTTGTGATCGGCGCCGGCAGGGACGTCGGCAGGGACGTCGGCAGGGAGGAACCCGGCGTCGGTATCGGTTGTCTTGGCCTTGCCCATGATGGTAGGCACATTCGCATCCGCCACCGGCACAGTGAAGACAGCCGCCATGAAGTTCTTCGTCGACACCGCGGACCTCGACCAGATTCGCGAATTGGCCGAGACGGGATTGGTGGACGGCGTCACCACCAACCCCTCCCTGGTGGCCAAGGCGGGTGGCTCCTTCCTCGATCTGATCGCCGAGATCTGCCACATGGTGCACGGCCCGGTGAGCGCGGAAGTGACCGCCACCGACCACGCGACCATGCTGGCCGAAGGGCGCAAGCTGGCGAAGATCTCCCCCAACGTGGCGGTGAAGGTGCCGCTGACGCCGGACGGGCTGAAGACCTGCAAGGCGCTCACCAACGAAGGCGTGATGGTCAATGTCACGCTGTGCTTCTCGGCCGGCCAGGCGCTGCTGGCGGCCAAGGCGGGCGCCACCTTCATTTCGCCCTTCGTCGGGCGGCTGGACGATGTCGGCTCGTCGGGCATGGCGCTGATCGCCGACATCCTGGAGATCTACAATCACTATCCGATGGTGGCGACGGAGGTGCTGGTCG
>JAGQRL010000376.1 GCA_020425485.1 Rhodospirillaceae bacterium | reverse complement strand
TGGGCACCACCAGTTCGGCCCGCGCCGGGGTGCGCGCCAGCGTGCCGTCGAGCAGCAGGGCAAAGCCGGATCCGGCAGGTCGGTGGCTGACGTTCTTGTAGGTCCGTCTCACCGCTTGGAACGCGCTGTGGGTGGCAAGGTCACGGGGCATCTGAGCACGCGGGCGGAACCGAGAGCAACCATGCGTTGATCACCCCTCCCTTGAGCCGTGCTGCGGCTTTGCGCCGGCGGGGGTGGGAGGCAGCACCGTAGCACCAAGAGGCGAATCAATTTGCCCTAAGGAGGAATGCGCAGAGTATCCGCAGCATTGCCGATGGTAATGGAGAGATAGAGATGCGGTTGTATGCAGTCTTTCGGTATGGGGCCATTCTGTGTGCAGCCCTGGCACTTGCCGGTTGCGGCACTACCTTCTTTGCCGGCCGCCAGGGCAATCCGATCATCGAGGACTATGTGGGCGGCGCGATTTCCGGCGGCGAGCGGCTGGGCTTCCTCGGCACCACGGCGTCCCACCGCCTGGTGACCGTGCGCCTGAACACCGACGGCGGAATCGGCGAAACCGGCACCTTCTGCCCGGAACCGCCGCCGGACGTGGGACAGTCCATCGCCGACAGCTTTGCCGCCGCCCTCGCCGGAGGAGTGACGACGCCGGCCGGCGGTTTTGCCGCCAATGCCGATGCGGCGGTGGCTTCGTCCTTCGTGTCCGCGGTATCGCCGCTGCTGCAAAGATCCCAGGGGCTGCAGTTCTTCCGCGACGGCATGTACTATTTGTGCGTCGCGCGGATGAACGAGTTCATCACCGCAGATCAGTTCCAGCGCCAGTCCGCCGAGCTGAGGGCAGCGGCGCACGACCTGGTGCTGCACGAGCTGGATCGCCCGTCGGCAGCCACCGCGTCGGCGGCGTTGCCGGCCGAAACCCTGCGGGCGGCGGCCGATGCCGGCGATGGCCAAGCCGCCGCCGACTCGCAGCGGACCGGCACCGGCAACACCGCTGCGGCGGATACTCCGTAAGTCGGGGCCGGCCGTCGCTCAGTTGCCAAACAGGCCGTCGAGCGCGTTGCCGAGGCCGCCGGCGTCGGGCCTGTCCAGCAGTTCGCCGGCATCGTCCAGCACGCCGCCGAGCCCGCCGCCCACGGCGTCCTCCGCCGCTTCGCCCAGGTCGTCGAGGCTGTCGATGTCGCCGAGATCCGGCAGCAGGCTGCCGACCGATCGCAGGGCCGAAGCGCAGCCGGCGGTGCCGCTGTCCTCCGCCACCAGCGGCACGGTCATCCCGTCCAGCCGGAAGCCGCCGAGCAGGCTGCCCGGCAGGGCCCGCACCACGTCCTCGATATCGGCCACCACCGAGGGGTCGGCCAGCGGTCCGAACAGGCGCACCGGCACTTCGATGGCGCCGATGCGGGCGCGCGGCCGCAGCACCACGTCCATGGTCTCGTCCATCAGGTCCACCACCGCCCAGCCGGCGACGCTGGCCACCGCGGTGTCGGCCACCAGGCCGGTGCTGGTCAGCCGCCCGTCGGCGATGTCGAACGCGCCGGCGGCACAGGCGATCTCGATGGAGTTGCCACCCAGCGGCAGCAGCCGGCCGAGCGCATCGGCGACCGCACTGCCGGCTACGTCGCCGGTGTTGAGCGCCACCACGGTGGAGCCGAGATTGGCGGTGAGCGTGCCGGTGCCGGCCGCCACCAGGTCGCGCAGGCCAGCACCTTCGCCGGAAAATTCCAGCAGTGCGGACACCGGGCCATCGGCCCCCGCCACCAGGCCGCGCAGGTTCACGCCGTCGAGGCTGCCGCGCAGGGTCGCCCGGGTGCCGCCTTCCAGGGTCGCAACGCCGCGCACCTGGCCGCCTTCCAGCTCCGCCGATGCGACGCCCAGTTCGGAGCGGTCCGCACCGATCCGCAGCTCCGCGGCCACGTCGCTCAGCAGCGTGTCGCCCAGCGCCAGTTCGCCCAGCGACAGGCCGAGATCGGCATCGATGCCGAACACCGCGGGGTCGATCACCGACAGGTCGGGGATCAGCGGCCCGGCCGTGCCGGAGCCGTCGCCGCCGAGCGCCAGGCGGTCGAAGCTCACGCTGCCGCCGAGCAGCGGCCGCGCGCGGTCGAGCGCCAGCAGCAGGTCGCCGCTGGCGTCGCTGCCGGCAATGGTGCCGTCGAAGTTGGTCAGCTCCAGCCGATCGGTGCCGCCCACCAGGCGGCCGGCCACGGTGACCGGCCCGAAACCGCCGGCGGCATCGCCCGACAGGTCGAGGCTGAGCTGGCCGTCCACGATTTCCGCCGCCTGCGGCGCCAGCACGCCGCTATAGGTGAGGCCGAGCGGCCCCAGTTGGGCCTCCACCTGCGCGCCCGTGCCTGCCGTGGCGCCGGACACCAGGGCGTCCAGCGAATCCACCATGGCGGTGATGGTCACCGGCAGGTCGTTGACGGTGGCGTCGGCCGCCAGCGTCACCGGCGCATGGGCGCCGTCGCTGCTGAGCCGCGCCTGGGTGATGGCCAGGGTCTGCGGATCCTGGCCGTCGACCGTGTGGGTGACCGTCAGGTCGCGGATCCTGAGGTCGGAGACCTGCAGGCCGCCGCCGCCCTCGCCGGCCGCCCCGGTGTCCGTTGCCGCCTCGCCACCCGCCAGGTCGTCGTAGTTGGTGGAGCCGTTGGCCCGCTCGATCAGGCCCACCTGCACGTCGTCCAGCAGCAGGCGGTTGATTTCCACCCGGCCGCCGAGCAGGGGGATCAGGCCGGCGGAAATCTCCAGGGAGCCGATGCGCACCATGTCGTGCGGCCCGAAACCGGGCGGGTTGGCGACATGCACCTCCGTCGCGGTGATCACCGGCGACAGGGCGATCTGCAGATCGAAGCTGCCGTCCAGCGTCACCTGGCGGCCCAGCGCAGCACTCGCCCGTTCGGCCAGGAACGTGCGGTAGGTTTCCGGGTCGGCGGTCAGCAGGATGGCCACCGCGGTGATGACCAGTGCCACCACCAGGATGACGATCCAGCGCAGCCAGCGTGCCAGGCGTCGCACCATAGTCGCGTTCCCTCGATTGAGCCGATCTGCCCCTTAGCCAAGCAGGCCGAGGACGGTGCCCGTCAGGTCCGCCGGCCGCTCCACCACGATTGCCGCACCGGCATCGAGCAGGCGCTCCGCGGGGTGGTGGCCCCAGGCAACCCCGATGGCGGCGATGCCGGCATGGCGTGCCATGGCGATATCATATTCGGTGTCGCCGATCACCACCGCGTCGGCGGCCTCCACACCGGTCAGGCGCAGCGCCTTCAGCGCCATGTCCGGGGCCGGCTTGCTGGCCGCATCGTCGGCGCTGACCGTGGCGACAAAGCGCCCGGCGAGCGGCGGGCCGGCCAGGCTTTC
>JAGQRL010000375.1:316-1591 GCA_020425485.1 Rhodospirillaceae bacterium | reverse complement strand
GCGCTGCTGCACCGGCGTCAGCGGCGCGTCCACCACCACCACTTCCGGTGCGGTGTCTTCCACCACCTGGCGCACGGTTTCCGCACTGCCCTTGCCGAGCAGCAGGCTGGGGTTGGCCTTGGAGCTCCACAGCACGCGGGCGTCGCGCACCTCAAGCCCGATGGCCGCGGTCAGCGCTGTGGCTTCGGCAAGCCGCGTCTGGGGATTGCGGGAGGCCAGGGCCCGGTCGTGGAACACCGGGTGGACGACAACCGTGCCCCGCCCACCGGGGGAGCCGCCGGCAGCACCGGATGTGGGATCGGTCAAGCCCGTAGCCTATTCCTCGTCCTTCGGCGCCTCGAACAGCTGGATCGGCTGCGAAGGCATCACCGTCGAAATCGCATGCTTGTAGACCAGCTGGGAATGCGCATCCCGTCGCAGCAGGACCGAAAAATTGTCGAACCAGGTGATGATTCCCTGCAGCTTTACCCCGTTCACCAGGAAGATCGTCACCGGCGTCTTGTTCTTGCGCACATGATTCAAAAAGACATCCTGCACGTTCTGCGACTTCTCTGACATTAAGGTGTCCTTCTTTTTCTCGGCCCGCGTGTATCGGGGCTCTGTGTTTTGCACCAAAGATATGGGGCCAAAATACTCCGATACCAGCGGGGGCCGCTATCGCGATCCACCATGCCTGCTGGTGCGATAAGCCTGGCGCAACCCAGTGGCGACCGGGCCGGGCTTGCCATCGCCAACCGGAGCGCCGTCGATGCGGGTGATCGGCATCACGTAGTTGGTGGCGGCGGTCATGAAGGCCTCGCGGGCGGCGTAGGCTTCCGCCACCGTGAACGGCCGTTCCTCGAAGCCGATACCCTGCTCCTGGGCCAGCCCGACCACGGCCATGCGGGTGATGCCGCGCAGTATGTTGGTGTTGGCGTGGCGGGTCACCAGGGTGCCGTCGGCGGTGACGATCCAGGCGTTGGACGACGTGCCCTCCGTCACATGGCCGCTGTCGTCCACCATCCAGGCCTCATAGGCGCCGGCTTCGGCCGCCCGCTGCTTGCCCATGCACTGGGGCAGCAGGGCCACGGACTTGATGTCGCGGCGCTGCCAGCGGATATCCGGGATGGTGATCACCGACACGCCCGCCTCCACCCGCTCCACCGGGTTCAGGTTGAAGCGGCGCGAGGTGACCACCAGCGTCGGCAGGATGCCCTTGGGGTACTTGAAGTCCCGCGGGGCCACACCGCGCGTCACCTGCACGTAGATGGTGCCCTGGGTGATGCGGTTGCGGCG
>JAGQRL010000375.1:0-166 GCA_020425485.1 Rhodospirillaceae bacterium | reverse complement strand
AAGCCGCGGTCCTCCACATGGACGGCGGCCTCGGCGAACGGTTGGTAGCGGCCATTCACGTACGCGACCCGCGGCATTCCCGACCCCTTCGGTTCCTTGAATTGCGAAACGCCGGACAGGACATCCGGCGCCGTTCCCTGTCTAGAAGAACTCCAGCCGCACCGCG
>JAGQRL010000374.1 GCA_020425485.1 Rhodospirillaceae bacterium | reverse complement strand
TCCTTCCAGCCGAGCACCGATTCTTCGATCAGCACCTCGTGCACCGGGCTGGTGCGCAGGCCGCTGCGCACGATTTCCTCGAACTGGGTGCGGCTGTAGGCGATGCCGCCGCCGCCGCCGCCGAGCGTGAAGCTGGGCCGGATGATCGCCGGCAGGCCGACCATCTCCAGCGCCTCCAGCGCCTGCTCCACCGACTGGGCGAGGCGCGAGCGCGGGCTTTCCAGGCCGATGGCGTCCATCGCCTCGCGGAAAAGCTGGCGGTCCTCGGCCTTGGCGATCACCTCGGGCTTGGCGCCGATCAACTCGATGCCCAGATCGTCCAGCACGCCGTCGCGGGCCAGCGCCATGGCGGTGTTCAGCGCCGTCTGGCCACCCATGGTGGGCAGCACGGCCGAGGGCCGCTCGCGCTCCAGGATCTTGGCGACGATGTCCGGGGTGATCGGCTCCACATAGGTGGCGTCGGCCAGTTCCGGGTCGGTCATGATGGTGGCGGGATTGGAGTTCACCAGGATCACCCGGTAGCCCTCCTGCTTCAGCGCCTTCACCGCCTGGGTGCCGGAATAGTCGAACTCGCAGGCTTGACCGATGACGATCGGGCCGGCGCCGATGATACAGATGGACTCGATATCGGTGCGCTTGGGCATGGGACCTTTGAGTTCTGCGGGGCCGGCTGGGTTATAGGGGCAGGGCCGCGCGGGCGAAAGGGGGATGGCGGGCAGCGCTGCATCGCGTCGCGGTGCGGGGCACAGGAGCGGGGCGCAGGAGCGGGTAGAGGACCGTGTGGGAAACCGGGCGGAAGACGAGGCGGAGACGATGGTGATCCTGGCGGATCTGGATGCGCGGCTGGCGCCCCACGGGCTGGTGCGCATCGGCCAGTTCGCGCTCCAGGCGGGGGAGGCGGCGGACAAGAGCCTGACCTCCGGCATCCTCATCGGCAACGGGCCGGACGGCATGTGGCCGGCCTTCCGGGCCGATGTGGCGGCGTGCCGCACGCCGCCGGACAGGCACCCGCTCAATCGCTGGACCCGCCAGGTGATCGGGCCCATCGCCGTCGCCCTGGGCGCGGCGGTGGCCTATCCCTTCGACGGGCCGCCTTACCGCCCCTTCGTCACCTGGGCGAAGCGCACCGGCCAGGTGCATGCCTCGCCGCTGGGGCTCGGCATCCATCACCGCTTCGGCCTGTGGCTCGGGCTGCGCGCCGCCCTGCTGGTGGCCGAAGCGCTGCCGGCGGACCCGGCCCAGCCCTCGCCCTGCGATCGCTGTTCCGGGCGGCCCTGCCTGACGACGTGCCCGGTCGGGGCATTCGCGGCCGACGGGTACAATGCCGCCGCCTGCCGCGAGCACGTGGCGGGGCCGGGCAATGCCTGCCGCACCGCCGGCTGCCTGGCGCGCCGCGCCTGCCCGGTGGGCCACGCCTATACGCCGGAGCAGGCCGCCTTCCACATGGCGGCATTCATCGGCTGAGCGGGCAGGGGTCCTTGGCGATGGGCGCGATCATGCTGGTCAGCACGTGGTCGCGCCATTGCCCGTCGATGAACAGATAGTCGCGCGCATAGCCTTCCACCTCGAAGCCCAGGCGGCGCAGCAGGGCGGCGCTGCGCCGGTTCTCCGGCATGTAGGTGGCGATGATCCGGTGCAGCCCGAACGGCCCGAAGCAGAAGTCCACGGCCATCCCCATGGCTTCCGCCATCAGCCCGCGGCCCTCCAGCGACCGGTCGATCTGGTAGCCCACGGTGCCGGCGGCCATGGCGCCGCGCTGGATGTTGGACAGGTTGATCTGGCCCACCAGCCGGGAGTCCTCGTCGTGGCGCAGATGCAGCACCAGGCGCATCGAGCGGTCCTGGTCGAACAGGGTCTTGGCGGCGGAGGTCCAGCGCCGCCAGTAGCCGATGGTGAGGAAGTCCTCCGGCACCGGCGGCGACCAGCGGCGCAGGTGGTCCACATTGCGGGTATGGAAGGCGAGCAGGCGTTCGGCATCGCCCAGCCGCGCCAGCCTGGCGGTCACCTGGGGACCGTTGAGATCCGGCAGGGGCGGGGGTGCGGCGCGGCGGTCAGGCTGCCGCAGGTCGCGGAGTCGGCGCACGGAGGTCTACCTCGCCACGCGAAGGGACGGAACGTCCACTCATAGCCCGGTCTGGCGCACCGGGGCCAGAGGCTGGCTGGTCCCGGTGATCGGTCCTAGGAGGCTTTCGCCTTGGCGTGGGTCGCCGCGATCATGTCGACGAAGCGCTTGAACAGGTAGTGGCTGTCGCTGGGACCGGGCGAGGCTTCGGGGTGGTACTGCACGGAAAACACCGGCCGGTCGCCCAGCGCCAGGCCCTCGTTGGAGCCGTCGAACAGGCTCACATGGGTCACCTGGGCGCTGTCCGGCAGGCTTTCCGGCACCACCACGAAGCCGTGGTTCTGGCTGGTGATCTCCACCTTGCCGGTGG
>JAGQRL010000050.1:890-4312 GCA_020425485.1 Rhodospirillaceae bacterium | reverse complement strand
CGCGCCCCAGCCAGCAGGCGAACGCCGCCTTGTGGCTGGCCTTCACGGCGCGCGCCACCCGTTCGGCCACCTCCTCCCCGTTGGCATCGTCCAGTGGTGCATGGATCACCAGGGCCGTGTCGACGCCCTGATCGCCCAGAACCGCGGTCAGCACCTCGCCATAGCGGTCCGCCGTGGCATCGCCCAGCAGGTCCACCAGCCCCGGATCCACCTGGCTGCATCCGGTGGCGTCGGCGAGGGTGGCCCGCGTCTTCGGCGTGAGCGAGGCCGGGATGCCGCCGGACCGCTCCAGCGCGTCGATGGCCAGCAGGCCCGGCCCCTTGCCGTTGGCCAGCACCGCCACCCGGTCGCCGCGCAGGCGCTGCACGAAGGCGAGCGTTTCCACCGCGTCGAACAGCTCCGACAAGGTGGCGACCCTGAGCATGCCGGCGCGCCGGATGGCGGCATCGACGATCAGGTCCGTCAGCTTGCCGTCCTCGCTGCCCGATGCGGCGCCGCGCCCCGCCTTCACCACCAGCACCGGCTTGTTGCGGGCGGCGGCACGCGCCGAGGACATCAGCTTGCGCGCATGGTCGATGGTTTCGGCGTGGATCAGCACGGCGCGCGTGGTGGCGTCGCCGGCCAGGTAATCGAGCACGTCGCCGAGGTCGACATCGGCACTGCCGCCGAGCGACAGGAAATAGGAGAAGCCGATGCCCTCCTCGGCGGCGTGGCGCAGGGCGGCGGAGGCAAGCGCGCGCGACTGGGTGACAAAGGCGATCTTGCCCGCCGCGGCCGGCGTCTTGGCGACGCTGGCATTCATGCCGAGATGCGGCGCCATGACGCCGAACGACGCCGGGCCGAGGATGCGCACCAGATGCGGCCGGGCGGCTTCCAGCAGCGCCGGGATGGGTGATTCCGCGCCGCATCCGGTTTCCCGGTCGCCGCTCAGGATGATGACGCCACGTGTGCCCCGCCGGCCGAGATCGTCGATCAGCGCCGGCATGCCGTCGAACGGCGTGCACAGCACGGCGAGGTCCGGGGCGAAGGGAAGATGGGCGGAATCCGGGTAGACGATGGCGCTGGCCACCGCCGATGCGCCGGCGGAAATGGGGATCACCGGCCCCGGAAACCCGCAGGCCCGGAGATTGTAGACCACCCGGGCCGCCAACCCGTCGGTGTCGTTCCTGGTGCCGAACACGGCGATGGACTTCGGCTGGAACAGCGATTCCATGTTGCGCACGCTCATGGCGCTCTCCTCGCCTGCCGACCCGATTCAACAACTTATGTGGCGTTCTGACCAGACCTCACACCGAGATCCTGATCGACCGCCAGTTCATAAAGGGTTGAGGTCCGCCCGGATGGCGCCGGGGCCGGCGGCACCGCCACCGATGGTCCCCCAGCCCACAGCCATTTCCAAGACCGATAGCTGACCCGATCCAGATCGGATCGGGATTTGGCCCGCCGCAGGGCCGGATGGGGTATGGTTGCTCGAATTGTGATCCGTGCACACACCGATCGCACGCATACTGTGTAGAAGCGAGCGTTTCTCGGCATGAGCTTTTTTGCCGACCTACTCGGATCGATCTTCGAGCGCCGCAGCCGCAGCCGGTTCCCCGCAGGCGACGACAAGCGCCCGCTGCCCGACCTGCTGCGCGACCTGATGGGCACCGTCGGGGAGACCAAGGGGGCCGCCCTGGCCGCACAGATCCTTGCGCGAATCGACCATATGGACGACCGCGACAAGGTGGCGTTCTTCCGCCTCGCCGCCACCACCATGGGCATCGACACGACCGCGGTGCGCGAGGCGCTGGACCGCTTTCAGCAGGATCCCAACGGCCAGACCTATCGCGCCTTCACCACCGCCGCCGAACCCCGCCGGCAGGAGCTGTTCCGTCGTCTCAATCAGGTGCCCGGCGCCACCGGCCGCCTGGTTTCGCTGCGCGCCGACCTGCTGAGGCTGGCCAAGGGCGACCCGGTGCTGATGGAGCTGGATGTCGACCTCTGCCACCTGTTCCGCTCCTGGTTCAACCGCGGGTTCCTGGTGCTGCGCCGCATCGGCTGGGAAAGCCCCAACGTCATCTTGAAGAAGATCATCGCGTATGAGGCGGTGCACGCCATCAACAGCCGGGACGAGCTGCGCCAGCGCCTGCAGCCGAGCGACCGGCAGTGCTACGCCTTCTTCCACCCGGCGATGCCGGACGAGCCGCTGATCTTTGTCGCCGTGGCGCTGACCAGCGGGGTGCCGAACTCCATCCAAGCGCTGCTGTCGGAAGACCGGACGGAGCTGGCGTCCGACGCCGCCGATACGGCGGTGTTCTACTCCATCTCCAACTGCCAGCCGGGGTTGGCCAACGTGTCGTTCGGCAATTCGCTGATCAAGCAGGTGGTGTCCGACCTGGCCTCCCAACTGCCGGGACTGAAACGGTTCGTCACCCTCTCGCCCATCCCGGGGCTGATGGCGTGGTTGGACGATACCGGCCGGCGGGCAGAGCCGCTGACGGCCGATGCAGTGCGCCGCGTGGCGGCCCACTACCTGCTGACGGCAAAGCGCCCCGATGGCCAGCCGCGCGATCCGGTGGCACGCTTCCACCTCGGCAACGGGGCGGAGGTTCTGGCGGTGCATGCCGAAGCCGACCAGTCCGACAAGGGCATGCAGCAATCCGCCGGGGCGATGGTGAACTACCTCTACAATGTCCGCCGCATCGCCCGGAACCACGAGCGGTTCGCGACGACCGGCGAGATCGCCGCGTCGTCCGCCGTGCGGAAGCTGAGCCGGGACGCCTTCCGCGCCGAGGGCGAAGAGCGGAAATAGGCGGTGGGGAGAGCCCATGTCGGTGTCGGATGTCGTGCGGCGACTGCTGCGGCGGCTGGCGCGGCCGATCGCAGCACGGCGCGTGATGGTCGCCAACGCCCGCTCCAAGACGGCATTCCGCGCCCACATCGTCGGGGAATTTCGGCGCACCGGCCCCAATGCGTGGGATGACTATTGCCTCGTCCCCACCGACGGCGACGACATCGAGGTGCTGGCCGGGGTCAAGCTCCAGCTTGAGGAGCACGGGGCGGTTTTCCGCATGCGCCACCACGGCGCCGTCATCCTGGCCCAGTGGCGCCCCGAGCCCGAAGACGCTCCGAGCGACGACCCCGAGCAGCGACGCCAAGCATTTCTCGCCCGCTGCGTCGCGGCGTTCGCCAACGACAAGGGCCTGGGTGCCGCTGCCATTGTCGCGCGAACCCTGCGCAGATGACTGTGCCCGATCGCGCTTCACCGGCCCCGCAACGAAAACGGGGGCGGTGGTTGGCCACCGCCCCCGCTTCCAGACCTGGGCTGAACGGCCCTACTTGTTCATGCGGTTGTCGACCAGGTCGTGCACCACGCCGGGGTCGGCCAGCGTGGAGGTGTCGCCCAACTGCTCGTACTCGTTGGCGGCGATCTTGCGCAG
>JAGQRL010000050.1:607-853 GCA_020425485.1 Rhodospirillaceae bacterium | reverse complement strand
GGCCCGGCGCCCACTGGATCAGGTCCGGCGAGGCGATCGGCCCGATTTCGCGACGCACCCAGCCCACCAGTTCCTTGCGCAGCTCCTCGGTCGGCTCCTCGCCCGCCACCAGGGTCACGTAGGCGTAGATGCCCTGGCCCTTGATGTCGTGCGGGTAGCCCACCACCGCGGCTTCAGCCACCTTCTCATGCGCCACCAGGGCGCTTTCCACCTCGGCCGTCCCCATGCGGTGGCCCGACACGTTGA
>JAGQRL010000050.1:0-596 GCA_020425485.1 Rhodospirillaceae bacterium | reverse complement strand
CCGGTGATCCAGTAGTAGCCGTCGGCGTCGCGCCGGCAGCCGTCGCCGGTGAAGTACATACCGGGATAGGCTGAGAAGTAGGTCATCACGAAGCGCTCGTGATCGCCGTACACCGTGCGCATCTGGCCCGGCCAGGGGCGGGCGATGCACAGGTTGCCTTCGGTCGCCCCGTCCAGGATCTCGCCGGCGGAATCGACGATCTTCGGCTCGATGCCGAAGAACGGCTTGGTGGCCGAGCCCGGCTTCAGGTCGATGGCGCCGGGCAGCGGGGTGATCATGATGCCGCCCGTTTCGGTCTGCCACCAGGTGTCGACGATGGGGCAGCGGCTGTCGCCCACCACCTCGTAGTACCACACCCAGGCTTCCGGGTTGATCGGCTCGCCCACCGAGCCCAGCAGGCGCAGGCTGGAGCGGCTGGTCTTCTTCACCGGGTCGGCACCGTCGCGCATCAGGGCGCGGATGGCGGTCGGGGCGGTGTAGAAGATGTTGACCTTGTGCTTGTCCACCACTTCCCAGAAGCGCGAGGTGCTCGGGTAGTTGGGCACGCCCTCGAACACCAGGGTGGTGGCGGCATTGGCCAGCGGGCCGTAGACGAT
>JAGQRL010000049.1 GCA_020425485.1 Rhodospirillaceae bacterium | reverse complement strand
GCACCCAGCGCGCCCAGGCGGCATCCACCCGGCCTTCGATCAGCGCGGCAATGGCGAAGCTGAAGGCCATGGAGAAGCCGACATAGCCGAAATAGAGGAAGGGCGGATGGAAGGCGAGGCCGGGGTCCTGCAAGAGCGGGTTGAGGTCGTTTCCGTCGAGCGGCGGCGGGTCGACGCGCAGGAAGGGGTTGGAGGTGAACAGGATGAACATCAGGAAGCCGACGCCGATGGCGCCCTGCACCCCGAGCACGCGGGCCTTCAGTGTCGCTGGCAACTGGCGGCCGAACAGCGCCACCATGGCGCCGAACAGCGCCAGCATCAGCAGCCACAGCAGCATGGAGCCTTCGTGATTGCCCCAGACGCCGGTGATCTTATAGAGCAGCGGCTTGGCGGAGTGGCTGTTCTCCACCACGTTCAGCACCGTGAAGTCCGAGACGATGTAGGCGTACATCAAGGCCAGGAAGGCCAGCAGCACGGTCAGCGCCTGGGCCACCGCGGCGGGCGGCCCCACGGCCATCCAGCCGGCATCGTTGTTGGCGGCCCCCACCATGGGAACCACCATCTGCACCGTCGCCAGGACGAGTGCCAACACCAGGGCGTAGTGGCCGAGTTCGGGGATCATTGGCCGGTCATCGAGGTTGCCGCACGGGTGCGCCAGCCGGGGTCCGACGCGTCGAGCGCTTCGGCCACTTCCGGCGGCATGTAGGTTTCGTCGTGGCGGGCCAGCACCTCGTCGGCGACGAACACGCCGTCGGGCCCCAGCCGGCCTTCGGTGACCACGCCTTGGCCCTCGCGGAACAGGTCGGGCAGGATGCCGGCATAGACCACCGGCACCTCGTGGGCGAAATCGGTGACGATGAAGGCCACCGAGCCGTCGTCCTGCCGCTCCACGCTGTCGGTCTTCACCATGCCGCCCAGGCGGAACGGCCGGTCGAGGTCCAGTGCGGCCCCGGTGGCCACCTCCGTCGGGCTGCGGAAGAACACCAGGGTGTCGCCCATGGCCGTCAGCACCAGGGCGGCGGCGGTGCCGAGCGCCAGACCGCAGATGCCAAGGATGTAGAGCCGCCGCTTCTTACGCGTCACGCCGCCGCCTCCTGCGGTTGCGCACCTGGAATTCCAGCACGTCCGCCTGGCGCCTGAGCCGCCGCTGGCGTTGCCAGGAGGCAAGCCCGATGCCCAGCAGCCCCACGGCCGCCACGGCATAGGCGCCGATCACGTAGGCCGCGTGCTGGTCGATCTGGAAAGCGCCGTCCACTGTCGCGTCTCCGCTCGTATCCTTGGGCCACCGCGGGGCCGCTCAGCCCGGCGTGCCGTCCGCCGTCGGGCTCGCGACGCCGGAGGATGGCGTGGCGGTGGCCGCGGTGCGCGCCTGGCCGGCCTGGAGGGTTTGCAGCACCTGCACCTTGCGTTCCAGGATTTCCGCGCGCAGCCGCCAGATGGCCAGCACGATATGGAGTGCGGTGAAGGCCACCGCCATGGCCAGCAGCGGCCACAGCATGGTTTCGTAGATCGTCGGCGTGCCGATGCGGCTGACCGAGGCCGGCTGGTGCAGCGTGCGCCACCAGTCCACCGAGAACTTGATGATCGGCAGGTTCACCGCCCCCACCAGCACCAGGATGGCGCCGGCCTTGATGCCGCGTTCCGGATCGTCGAAGGCATTCACCAGGGCGAGATAGCCGAGATAGAGGAAGAACAGGATCAGCACGCTGGTCAGCCTGGCATCCCACACCCACCAGGTGCCCCACATGGGTGCTCCCCACAGGCTGCCGGTGATCAGGCAGATGGCGGTGAAAGTGGCGCCGATGGGGGCGGCGGCCTTGGTGTAGAGGTCCGCCAGCGGGTGCTTCCACACGAACCCCACGGCCGCCGCCAGGGCCATGGAGGCGTAGACGAACATGGCCATCCACGCCGCCGGCACGTGCACATACATGATCCGCACGGTCTCGCCCTGCTGGTAGTCCGGCGGCGAGGCGAGGAACGCCAGGTAGAGCCCCACGGCCCCGGACAGCGCCGCCACCGCCGCCGCAACGGGCAGCACCCGGTCGGCGAGGCGCAGGAAACGGGCGGGATTGGCAAAACGGTGCATGGCGTCCTTGATGGGAACGGTGTGCCGCGGCGGTGCTGCAGCGCCGGGCCGGGCATGCCCTTTATCTAGAGAGTGGGGACCGGTCGGCACAAGGATGGCGTACGCAAATCCCGGTGACCCAGGTGTGGCGGAACCGCCGGGGCGGCCGTTCAGCCGCCCTTGAAGGCCGCTTCCGCCGTCATCGCCACCACGCCGGCATGGTCCTGCGCCCACAGCTTCAGGTCGCCGCCGTACGCCTGGGCGCACAGGTCGACCGGCTGGCCGTCGTACAGCGGCGCCAGCGCGCGGTAGGCGAAGCGGGCGAGCTTGCGGCCCGGCGCCACCTCTGCGGCAAGCTGGGCCAGCAGCGTGGCCGTCAGCGGGCCTTGCACCAGCAGGCCGGGATAGCCTTCCACCGTCTGCACATAGGGGCGGTCGTAGTGGATGCGGTGGCTGTTGAAGGTGAGAGCGGAGTAGCGGAACAGCATCACCGGATCGAACACGACCGTGCGCATGGTGTCCGGCACCGCCGGTTCGGCACGGCCGCGGGGCGGCGCGCGTTCGGCCTCCTCGGCGCCGGCGGCCGGGCGGTAGACCACGTCCACCTCCTCGGTCACCGCGATCTCGCCGGCCTGGGCGAGGGAGAAGCGCAGGGTGACGATGGTGAGCGGGCCGCTGCTGCCGAGCTTTTCGTCGATCGCGGCAACGGTGGAGGTGCGCTGTGCCGGCAGCCCCAGGATCAGCGGGCGCAGGAACTGCAACCGGCCGCCCGCCCACATCACCCGCGATCCCGGCTGCGGCGGGGGAAAGCCGCCTTCCGCCGGATTGCCGTCGCGCGCCAGGTGCTGCACCTGGGTTTCCCCCAGGAAGTAGAGCCAGTGGAACAGCGGCGGCAGGTCCGCCCCTTCGCTCAGCGCCGCCGGGTCCCGGTCCAGCGTGGCCAAGAGCCGCCGCGCCGGGCCGGGGATCAGCAGGTCGTCCTCGGTCCGTGTCTTGCCGAGCCAGCCGGCAAGTCCGGCACTTGCGGTCATTCAGAAAGCTCCGTGCGGTCGCGGAAGAGGTCCAGCGCGTCGGGATTGGCCAGGGCCTCGATGTTCTTCACCGGCCGGCCGTGCACCACCTCGCGCACCGCCAGTTCCACGATCTTGCCGCTCTTGGTGCGCGGAATGTCGGTCACCGGCACCACCTTGGCCGGCACGTGGCGCGGCGAAGCGCCGGTGCGGATCTTCGCCTTGATGGTCTTCACCAGATCGTCGGTCAGTTCCACGCCGTCGCGCAGCTTCACGAACAGCACCACGCGCACATCGTGGTCCCAGTCCTGGCCGATCACCAGGCTTTCCACCACCTCGTCGAGCTGCTCGACCTGGCGGTAGATCTCCGCCGTACCGATGCGCACGCCGCCGGGGTTCAAGGTGGCGTCGGAGCGGCCGTAGATGATCATGCCGTCGCGCGGCGTCAGCTCCACGAAGTCGCCGTGGCACCAAACGTTGGGGAAGCGGGCGTAGTAGGCATCGTGGTAGCGGCTGCCGTCGGGATCGTTCCAGAAGCCCAGCGGCATCGGCGGGAAGGGCTTGGTGCACACCAGCTCGCCCTTCACCCCGCGCACCGGGTTGGCGTCCTCGTCGAACACGTCCACCGCCATGCCCAGGCCGCGCGTCTGCAACTCGCCGCGATAGACCGGGGTGACCGGATTGCCGAGCACGAAGCACGACACCAGGTCGGTGCCGCCGGAAATCGAGGCCAGGTGGAGGTCGCGCTTGATGGCGTCGTACACGTAGTCGAAGCTTTCCGGCGCCAGGGGCGAGCCGGTGGAGGTCATCGTCCTGAGGGCCGACAGCCGGTGGGTATCGGCCGGCCGATAGCCGCCCTTGTTGAGCGCATCGATGAACTTGGCCGAGGTGCCGAACAGGGTCATGCCCTCCGCATCGGCATAGTCGAACAGGATGTTGCCTGAGGGGGCGAAGGGCGAGCCATCGTAGAGCAGCAGGGTGGCACCGCGGGCCAGTGCGGACACCAGCCAGTTCCACATCATCCAGCCCAGCGTGGTGAAGTAGAACACCCGGTCGTCCGCCCGCACGTCGGAATGCAGCGCGTGTTCCTTGATGTGCTGCAGCAGCACCCCGCCGGCGCGGTGGACGATGCATTTGGGCACGCCCGTCGTGCCGCTGGAAAACATGATGTAGAGCGGATGGTCGAAGGGCAGCCGCTCGAACGCGATGGTGCCGGCGGTGTAGGGGGCGATGAATTCCGCCAGCGGCGTCGCCAGGCCGGCCAGGTCGCCCATGCGGTCGACCAGCGACACGCCGACGGTGGCCTTCAGCGTCGGCAGGGCGGCGGTGATCTCACGCACCTTGTCGGCGATCGCCAGGGTCTTGCCGTTGTAATAGTAGCCGTCGGACACGAACAGGACGGTGGGCTCGATCTGGCCGAAGCGGTCGAGCACGCCCTGCACGCCGAAATCAGGCGAGGCGGAGGACCACACCGCACCGATGGCGGTGGTGGCCAGCATCGCCACCACGGCTTCGGGCATGTTGGGCAGCAGGCCGGCCACCCGGTCGCCGGGCTTCACGCCCAGCGCGCGCAAGGCCTGAGCGGTGCGGCTCACCATGTCGTAAAGGCCGCGGAAGCTCATGGCGCGGCGCACCTTGTCTTCCGCCCAGAACACGATGGCGGGCGCGTCGTCGCGCCGGCGCAGCAGGTTTTCGGCAAAGTTCAGCCGCGCATCGGGGAAGAAGCGGGCGCCCGGCATCTTGTCGGCATCCACCAGCACGCGGTCGCCGCGGGCGTCGGCAATCACGCCGCCAAAATCCCAGATCTCCGTCCAGAAGCTGGCCATGTCGCGGACCGACCACTGATAGAGGTCCTGGTAGCCGCTGAGGCTGACGCCGTAGCGATCGATCACCTGGCCCATGAAACGGGTCATCTCCGCCCCGGCGACGCGGTCGGGCGACGGCGTCCAAAGGGGAGTCGGCTCGAACTCGGACATGGTGTTCCTCCGGTTGGCTTGGCTGTGTTTTGTGGCGCGGAGGGTGGGGGCTGCACAACAATCTTTTGGGGCAGTCAGGCAATGGGGCGCGGCGGCGCGTCCACGCCCGCCAGCCGCCACACCTCCGCCGGTGCCAGCCCCTGGGCCCGCAGCGTGCGGATGGCCACCGCATCGCTGCGCTTGGCCAGGCGCTTGCCGGCAGCGTCGGTGACCAGGCGGTGGTGGTCCCACAACGGCACCGGCCAGCCGAACAGGGCGTAGAGCAGCCGGTGCACATGGCTGGCGGTGAACAGGTCGAGCCCGCGGGTGACGCGGGTGACACCCTGGGCGGCATCGTCCACCACCACGCAGAGATGGTAGCTCGCCGGCACCTCCTTGCCGGCCAGCACGATATCGCCCGACGCCTCCGGCCGGGCCGTCTGAAGGCCGGCCTGGGCGTCCTGCCAGGTCAGTGGTCCGGCTGCGGCCACCGCGGCGGCCACTGCGGCGGCCATGTCCAGCCGCAGCACATGGGGCTCGCCGGCAGCGAGGCGGGCTTGGCGCTCCACCGCCGGCAGGCGACGGCAGGTGCCGGGGTAGACCGGCCCGTCGGCGGCATCGGCGCCGGGATGGGGGGCGCTGCCGGCGCGCGCGATCTCCTCGCGGATCTCCTTGCGGGTGCAGAAGCAGGGGTAGAGCAGGCCGCGCCCGTCCAGCTCCGCCAGGGCGGCGCGGTAGACATCGAAGCGGTCGGACTGGCGCCACACCGGCCCGTCCCAGTCCAGCCCCAGCCAGGCCAGATCCTCGGCAATGGTGGCCTCGAACTCCGTCCGGCAGCGGGTGGTGTCGATATCCTCGATGCGCAGCAGCGCGCGGCCGCCGCCGCACCGGGCCGCCTGCCAGGCGTACCAGGCGGAATAGGCGTGCCCCAGATGCAGCAGCCCGGTGGGGCTGGGGGCAAAGCGGGTCACGGTGTCGGCCGTGCCCTGGGGGCTAGTTTGGGGGCTGGTCATGGCCGGAAACCTGCGCCAGCTTCTGTGCCGCGCCAAGGGGGTGGCCGGCCCCCGCGGCACCGCCCCGTTCGCTCCGGCCGCAAGATGGGGACCATCGCCATGCGCCGGCTGCTCACCGTTCTGCTCTGCCTGACCCCGGCGGTGGCCGCCGCCCAGTCCGCCACCACCGGCAAGGACGGCTACGAGCTGTTCATCCAGTGCGATTCCGACAACTCCGCCTTCAACCAGGGGGTCTGCCTGGGCTATCTGGGCGCCCTGGTGGACCTGGAAGCCGCCACCGCGGAGCCCGATTTCTGCGTGCCGGCGGACGAGCCGCTGTCGGTGCTGCAGCGGGCCTATGTGGCTGCCTTCCAGTCCGGCGGCATCCCCCGCGGCACCTCCGCCACGGCTGCCGCCCTGCAGATCCTGGCCGCCGCCTTTCCCTGCCAGTAGGCCGCCCGGCGCATGGGTGCGGCGGCGCCGGCAACGGGCTCTGATTGCGATTCTTCCTGGCCGCGATTGGGCTGGCGCTCTATCAAAAGGGGATAAGCCGCCCGGGCTGCAGCCGCTGACCCGGGACAGGATCACATGATCGGGGACGGACGAGCCATGAGCGAACGGGTTGTCATCGGTGGGTTGCAGGTGGACGCGGCCCTGCATCGGTTCATCGAAGAAGAGGCGATTCCCGGAACTGGTGTTGCTGCACCGGCGTTCTGGCAAGCGCTGGAAACCCTGCTTGCCGACCTTACCCCCCGCAACCGTGAGTTGCTGGCCAAGCGCGACGCCCTGCAGGAGAAGATCGACGCCTGGCACAAGGCCAACCGCGGCCAGGGCTTCGACGGCACCGCCTACAAGGCCTTCCTGGCGGAGATCGGCTACCTGCTGCCGGAAGGCGAGCCGTTCAAGATCGAAACCTCCGGTGTCGACCGCGAGATCTCCGTGATCGCCGGCCCGCAGCTCGTGGTGCCGGTGAACAACGCCCGCTACGCGCTGAACGCCGCCAACGCCCGCTGGGGCAGCCTCTACGACGCGCTCTATGGCACCGACGTGATCCCCGAGGACGACGGCGCCGACAGGACGGCGGCGTACAACCCCGTGCGCGGCGCCAAGGTGATCGGGCGCGCCCGCCAGTTGCTCGACCAGGCGGCACCGCTGGCCAGCGGCTCGCATTCCCGCGCCGTGGACTATTCGGTGCGCAAGGAACACCTCGTGGTGTCGCTCGGCGGCGGCGGCGAAAGCATGCTGGCCGACCCCGGCGTGTTCGTTGGCTACACCGGTGCTGCCGAGCGGCCCGAGCGGCTGCTCTTCCGCCACCACAACCTGCATCTGGAAGTGGTGATCGACCGCACCCACCCGATCGGCAAGGATGATCCGGCCGGCGTGGCCGACGTGCTGGTGGAATCCGCCATCACCACCATCATGGACTGCGAGGACAGCGTCGCGGCGGTGGACGGCGAGGACAAGGCGGAGGTCTACCGCAACTGGCTCGGCCTGATGAAGGGCGACCTGAAGGCGGCCTTCCCCAAGGGCGACCGCGAAATCCACCGCTCGCTGAACCCCGACAAGAGCTTCCAGACGCCGAACGGCGGCAGCACCACCGTGCCCGGCCGCAGCCTCATGCTGGTGCGCAATGTCGGCCACCTGATGACCACGCCGGCGGTGCTGGATAAGGATGGCAACGAGGTGTTCGAGGGGCTGCTCGACGCGTTCGTCACCTGCATGATCGCGCTGCACGACCTGAAGGGCACCGGGCCGTACAAGAACAGCCGGGCCGGCTCCATCTACATCGTCAAGCCGAAGATGCACGGGCCGGAAGAAGTGGCCTTCGCCGATGCGCTGTTCGGCCGGGTGGAAGATGCCCTCGGCATGCCGCGCTACACGGTGAAGATGGGCATCATGGACGAGGAGCGGCGGACCACGCTGAACCTGATGGAATGCATCCGTGCCGCCAAGCACCGGGTGGCCTTCATCAACACCGGCTTCCNNGACCGCACCGGCGACGAGATCCACACCTCCATGGAAGCGGGCGCCATGATCCGCAAGAACGACATGAAGGGGTCGGTGTGGATCGCCGCGTACGAGGACAACAACGTCGATATCGGGCTCGCCTGCGGCCTGCCGGGCAAGGCGCAGATCGGCAAGGGCATGTGGGC
>JAGQRL010000373.1 GCA_020425485.1 Rhodospirillaceae bacterium | reverse complement strand
ACTATTGGGTGGCCGGGCGGGGGAGCGGGCGGTCCAGTGTCGGCAGCCGTCAGGCCGCGACCATCAGCCCATCGGCGCTGAGGCCCGCCAGCGTGTCGTCGAGGCTCTTGCGGGTAAGCTCCACCAGCCGGTCGACGCCGCCATGGCTGATCACCAGCGGCGGGGCGATGATCATGCTGTCGCGCACATGGCGCATCACCAGCCCGTTGGCAAAGCAGCGCTCGCGGCAGCGCAAGCCCGCCGTTCCTTCCTCCGCAGCGAAGCGGGCGCGCGTCGCCTTGTCCGGCGACAGCTCCAGCGCCCCCATCATGCCGGCGATGCGCGCCTCGCCCACCAGCGGGTGGTCGCCCAGCGCCAGCCAGCGTTCGGCGAGGTAGGGGGCGACGTCGTCGCGCACCCGCTCCACCACGCCTTCCTCATCCAGGATGCGCAGGTTTTCCAGGGCGACGGCGCAGGCCACCGGATGGCCGGAATAGGTGTAGCCGTGGAAGAACTCCCCGCCGTCCTCGATGAGGCCGTTTGCCACCCGGTCGGACACCATGACGGCGCCGATGGGCAGGTAGCCGGAGCTCATCCCCTTGGCCAGCGTCATCAAGTCCGGGCGGATCCCGTAGTACTGGCTGCCGAACCAGGTGCCGAGCCGGCCGAACCCGGTGATCACCTCGTCGGCAATCAGCAGGATCTCGTGGGCATCGCAGATGCGCTGGATTTCCGGCCAGTAGGTGTCGGGCGGGATGACGACGCCGCCGGCCCCCTGGATCGGTTCGGCGATGAAGGCGGCCACACGATCCTCGCCGATCTCCTCGATCGCCGCTTCCAGCGCCCGGGCACGCGCCAGGCCGAACGCCTCGGGGCTCTCGTCGCCGCCTTCGCCGTACCAGTAGGGCTGGTCGATGTGGTGGATGCCGGGGATGGGCAGGCCGCCCTGGGTGTGCATCGGCTTCATGCCGCCGAGGCTGGCGGCGCCCACGGTGGAGCCGTGGTAGCCGTTCTTGCGGGCGATCACGACGGTCTTCGACGGCTTGCCCTGGCTTGCCCAGTAGTGGCGCACCAGGCGCAGATTGGTGTCGTTCGCTTCGGAGCCCGAGCCGCAGAAGAAGGCGTGGTTGAGATCGCCGGGCGCCAGTTCCGCAAGCCGCTCGGCCAGTGCCAGCACCGGCGGATGGGTGGTCTGGAAGAAGGTGTTGTAGTAGGGCAGCCGGCGCATCTGGTCGGCCGCCGCCTCCGCCAGCTCCTCCCGGCCATAGCCGATATTGGTGCACCACAGGCCCGACATGGCATCGAGGATGCGGTTGCCGTCGGAATCCCACACGTGCACGCCTTCCGCCCGCACGATCACCCGGGCGCCCTTGGCGTTGAGGGCCTTGGTGTCGGTGAAGGGGTGGAGGTGGTGGGCCGCGTCGATCGCTTGCAGCTCGGCGGTCGGCAGATGGTTGGGCAAGGGGGTCATGGGTGGCAGCCTCGGGCGATGGACGCGGGCCGAACCCCGCGATCCTCCTCAATACCACCGCCCCGCCGCGCGGTCAGGATCGCAGAGTGGGGTGCTGCCGCGTCAGGACTCGCCGCCGTCCCCGTCTTCGCCCTCGTCTTCACCCTCCGCCAGCTCGCGCACGTCGTCGGAATTGTAGAGATCCTCGCCCAGCCGGCGCAGCAATGCGCCAAAGGCTTCCGATGCGGCATCGGCCACCACGGCGCCGCCGTTCTCGCACAGCAGGCCGGCGGTATCCGTGCTGCGGCCATGCCCATCGGCGGAGCTGCGCAGCACCCGGCCATCGGGCCCGAAAACATCCATGCTGGCGGTGATGTTCACGTCGGCATCCAGGTCGAACATCAGGAAGTTGGGCACCGGCGTCAGCTCGGCCTGGGCGGTGTGCACCTCCAGAACGATCTGGCCGGTATAGCCGCGCTCCGCCAGATCGTCCGACCGCAGCGGGCTGGAGACCAGGTCGACATCGCCAACCAGGTTGCGCAGGGTCGACACCGAGGACTGTTGGAACGACGCCTCGCCGTCCAGGCGAAAACGCTGGGGAGCACAGTCGTTGCTGCGCATCCGCACCCGGCCGTTGAGTTCCGATGCATCCAAGTACAGCGCAAATGTTCCGGGGATGGCGTCGTCATAGATGGTGTAGACATCGAACTCGGTCGCCACCGGAACGGGCGACTGATACTGGCATGCCGCCAAACCGGCGCCACACAACACAATGGCGGCCCGCATCCGCATC
The DNA here is from genome assembly GCA_020425485.1 of Rhodospirillaceae bacterium. Classification (GTDB taxonomy): domain Bacteria; phylum Pseudomonadota; class Alphaproteobacteria; order DSM-16000; family Inquilinaceae; genus JACKIH01. The sequence continues at coordinate 2,249 of JAGQRL010000373.1, read as the reverse complement.
TGAGATCTCCGCATCGAGCATTGGCTTGCGCGCGAGGGTAGAAGAACTATCGGGCTGGATCAACGGCGGGGCGCCCCGGCAAGCGCTGCGCCCGGTACTTTGACAGGCGGCGGCGTTACGCCAATGATGGCCGGCAAACATGGCCGCGGCCGAAATTAACGATGGGGGGCGAGATGGGATCGTTGCGACGGGTGGGCATGCTGGCTGCGGTTCTCGCCCCGGTGGCGGCCTGCACATCTGCGGAACCGCCGCCCCCGGTCATCCAGCAGCCGCCGCCGGTGGCACCGACCGTGGCCCCGGCCGGCATGCAGCCACTTATATCGCCCGACCGCATCTATGTGCTGCCGGCCGGCGCCCGCCTGGCCGATGTGGCGCGGCTTGAAGGCTTTCCGCTGGCCCAGTTGCAGATGCTGAACCCCTCCATCGGCATGGGGCCGGTGTCGGCGCCGACGCAAGTGCTGCTGCCGCCGCGAAGCTAGCCGCAGGACCTGCGGTTGCGGCTATCCAGCCAAGGGCCCTACACGTTCAGCAGCAGGTGCTCGCGCTCCCACGGGCTGATGACCTGGCGGAACTCCAGCATCTCGTAGCGCTTCACGGTGCCGAACAGATCGCAGAACTCCGGCCCCAGCACCTCGCGCACCGGCCGGTCGGCGCTGAACAGGCGCAGCGCTTCCTCCAGGCTTTCCGGCAGCGGGTTCTGGGACGAGCTGTAGGCGTTGCCCGTCAGTGCCGGGCGCGGCGCCAGCCCGGCCTTCATGCCGAGATAGCCGCAGGCCAGGCACGCCGCGATGGCCAGATAGGGGTTGGCATCCGCCCCGACCACGCGGTTTTCCACCCGCCGCGCCGGCGGATCTGAATTGGGGATGCGCAGGCCGACGGAGCGGTTGTCCCACCCCCATTCCAGGTTCACCGGGGCCGAGGAACCCGGCACCAGCCGGCGGTAGGAGTTCACATAGGGCGCCAGCAGGCAGGCGACCGAGGCGATGTGGTTCTGATGGCCGGCGAGGAAGCCGTGGAACAGGTCGCTCACCTCGCCATCGTCGTTGCTGAACAGGTTGCGGCCCGTGTTGATGTCCACCACGCTCTGGTGCAGGTGCATGGCGCTGCCCGGCTCGTTGGCCATGGGCTTGGCCATGAAGGTGGCATAGCAGTCGTTGCGCAGGGCCGCCTCGCGGATGGTGCGCTTGAACACGAACACCTGGTCGGCCAGCTCCAGCGGGTCGCCGTGGTTGAGGTTGATCTCGATCTGCCCGGCCCCGCCTTCCTGGATGATGGTGTCGATCTCCAGGCCCTGGGCAGTGAGGAAGTCGTAGATGTCCTCGATGATCGGCTCGTACTCGTCCACCGAGCTGATGGAATAGGCCTGCCGGCCGACGCCCTGGCGCCCGGTGCGGCCGATCGGCGGCTCCACGGGATAGTCGGCATCGGTGTTGCGCTTGGTGAGGTAGAACTCCAGCTCCGGTGCCACCACCGGCCGCCAGCCTTCCGCGGTGTACAGTTCCAGCACCCGCTTCAGCACGTTGCGCGGGGCAAACGGCACCGGCCTGCCGTCGAGCCAGTTGAGGTCGTGGATCACCTGCACGGTGACGTCGCTGGCCCAGGGCACGGCGCGCGCGGTTTCGATGTCCGGCACCAGGCGGAGGTCGATCTCCGTCCAGTACTCCTCGCGCTCGATATAGGCGTACTCGCCGGTGATGGTCTGGAAGAAGATGGAGACCGGCAGATAGGTGGGGGTGAGCTGGACATATTTGCCGGTCGGCATCGCCTTGCCGCGGGCGATGCCGACGATGTCCGGTACCACGCATTCCACCTCTTCGATCTGGCGGCCATCCAGCCATTCCACCAGGGCATCGGACAAACCGGGGAAACCCCGGTGGGCAGGCGTGGAACGCGGCTGTGGCACGGGCATGGAGGGCTCCGGAACGTGTAGGCAATTGTTATTCCTTTGCCTGCGAACCGCCAAGCGGCATCGGGTCGCCGGCTGGGTTGGCGCCTGGGAATGGGCGGGCTGCGCTTTGGCCAACTTGACAGGCAGTCATTCATAGATAGGCTATCTATATTATGTTGGAGACCTGGATGCTGGCGCTGGCCACGCTGGTGCGCGATGGGGTGGAGGCCGCGGGCGCGCCGCTGTCGCCATCGGCCCGCGCGGTGCTGCTGACGCTGCGCCACTGGCAGCCGGTCACCGTGTCCGAACTCGCCGGCATCCTCGACGTGCGCCAGCCGACCATGACCAGCGTGGTCAACGG
>JAGQRL010000048.1 GCA_020425485.1 Rhodospirillaceae bacterium | reverse complement strand
TGGCGCGGGACATGCACGGCGGCAACGGCATCCACGAGGAATTCCACGTGCTGCGCCACGCCGCCAACCTGGAAACCGTGAACACCTACGAAGGCACCCACGATATCCACGCCCTCATCCTGGGGCGCGCGCAGACGGGCATTCAGGCGTTTTCGTAGGGCGCTGTCGCCCGGCTGGAGGGTAGGGGCAGGGGGGCCGGCCGGCCTACTCCTACTCCACCGGCGGCGGCACATCTTCCATCAGCGGGCAGGCGTCCACCACGCAGCGGCGCAGGGCCGCCCGCGTCGGCGGATCCAGCTCGCCCGTCGGCTCGATGTCGCCATAGCCGCGGTCGCGCAGGGTTTCCTGGTAGAGCGCCACCCATTCCTCGCCACCCAGGCGCATGGCGCGCTCATAGGCGGCCATGGCGGCCTCCGCATGGCCCAGGGCCGCCAGCACATGGGCATGGGTGTCCACGGCTTCCGGTTGGTCCGGCTCCTCCATCGCCAGCGCCTGCTCCACCACCTCCAGCGCCTCGTCGTAGCGGCCGAGCAGGTAGAGTTCCCAGGCCAGGTGATTGCCGGTCTGCTGGGAGGGGGCCAGGTCCAGGGCGTGCCGCAGATCGGCCAAAGCCGGCTCCACCTGGTCCAGCGCCAGGTAGAGATCGCCGCGCTCGCTGTAGACGAAGGCCAGCTCCGGGTCCATTTGCAGGGCGATGTCGTAGTCGGCCAGCGCGTCCTCGCTGCGGCCGAGCTGGGCCAAGGAAAAGGCGCGGCCGGTATAGGCGTAGGGGCTGTCTATCCCCAGTGCGATGGCGCGGTCGTAGTCGCCGAGCGCGCGGTCGTCCTCCGCACTTAGCGACAGGGCGAAGGCCCGGTAGTAGTAGGACCAGGCGAACTGGTCGTTGAGGTCGATGGCCGCGCTGAGGTCGGCGACGGCGATCTCGTGGTTGCCCAGCGCGTCGTTGATGCGCCCGCGGTAGTACCAGGCCGACCAGTCGGTGGGTTCCGCCTCCACCGTCCAGGTGAAATCGGCCAGGGCCGCTTCGTCGTCGCCATCGTTGAAGGCGGCGCGGCCGCGGTAGAAATGGGCGACATAGGCGTGCTCGTCCGTCAGCGGCAGATCGAGTGCCGCGTCGAAATCCGCCCGCGCCGCCTCGGCATCGCCCAGCACCTCATAGGCCCGCCCGCGGGATACCAGGACGGCACCGATCGCCGCCGGTTCAGCACCAGTCGCCCGGTAACCGTCCAGGGCCACGGTGTAGGCGGCGAGTGCGTCTTCGTCGTCGCCGGCTTCGCTCAGCAGATCGCCCAGGCGCTCGCTGATGTGCAGCCGCTGGGGATCCAGCGCCAGGGTCTGGCGATAGGCATCGATGGCGCCGTCGGCATCGCCGGAGAATTCCAAAACCCGCCCCAGCAAATCGTAAGCTTCGGCATCCTCCGGTGCGGCCTCGACGGCCCGGCGGATCACCGCAAGCGCGCGCTCGATCTGGCCGGCATTGGCCAGCGCCTCGCCGATGGAGCGCCAGAGGGCGCCGGCGAGCGCCGGATCCACGGCGGCCGCCTCCACATCGTCGATGGCCTGGTCATACTGCCCCCGTTGTATCAGGAGCTGAACCCGCAATTGCAGCGCGAGGCCGAGTGCGGGGTCATAGAGCAGCGCCTGGTTCAGCTCATCGAGCGCCTGGTCCATGTAGCCCAGCGAATCGAGGGCCGTGCCGCGGCGGAAGTGCAGCTCGGCCAGGATGCCGGGATCGGTCGAGGCCAGGATGACGCCCTGGCAGGCTGCCGCGCGATCCGCCGCGGCGATGCCGCCATCGCTGGTGCAGCGGTCGAGCAGGGCGTCGTAGTCGGGCAGGGCCACCTGGACGCGCTGCGCCACCGCGCCGCGCGCCGGCAGCATGCGGGTGAGCAGGCTGCAGTTCCAGGCCACACCGCTGCCCGGCTCGCACAGCACGTCGTCCACCACCGCGCGTTCCACATCGTTGCAGGTGAAGGCAACCTGGTGGGGGCAGATGGTTTCGGTGCCGGCCATGCCCTCGCGGGTTTCCCAGGCGGTGCACGCCACGTCCGCCGGCTCGCCGGCGCCGGCCAGCTCGAAGCGGTGGCCGATGAGCACGCGGGAAACGTCGTCCAGGCCCTTTACCCGGATGTCGAACTCCACCATGCATTGCTCAAGGAAGCTGTTGTCCCGCAGGCCGACGGTGCGGATGACGACTTCGTCCTGGGCGGCTGCCGCCGTGGCCGCCGCCAGCCAGGCCAGCGTGCCCGCTGCCAACCGTCCGGCCAGTGTGGGTCGCCTCATCGAGCACCTCTCCTCGGCGCGCTGTTGCGGCTAGACCAGCCGTTCCAGCCGCCGCAGCACGCGCTGGGGGGTTCGCAGGATTTCCTGGGCTTCGATCATCACCACCACCGTCGGGTCGCCGTCCGCCGTGGCGTCGGGCTCCTCGAACTCGCCGGCCGCGGCGATGCCGATCAGATAGGTGCCGCCGAACCGGCTGTAGACCTTGAAGCCGGAGCCTTCCGGCCGGAAGCACAGGTTCAGGTGATCGAGCAGGGCGGCCAGGCGCAGGCGGGGATTGCCGGGCAGCGCACTGCCTTCGGTGAGGTCGGGGTTGGCGTCGGGATAGCAGGCGTGCCGATAGAGATCGGCGATCATGCCGCCGGCCGCCCGGCAGGCCGCGGCACTGGCCACCACATGCACGCCGACGCGGGCGGCCGCCACCGCCCCCTGGTAGAGCGTGCGGTCGTTGGCCAGCCGTTCCGCCTGGGCCGGCGGGGTTTCCCGGTCGATCCCCGGCAGGATCAGCATCAGGTCGACGGCGACGCCGTGGAAGCGTTCCGGCGTGCCGAGCGCCACCCGCTCCATCGGCACGTTCACCGGCAGCATGCCTTCCAGGTTGCGCGCCAGCATCTCCACCCGGTCGCGCTGCGGCGTGACGATGCCGATGGTGCGCGGCCGCGGATCGCTGAACAGCCCGGCTTCGTCCCAGGCGTAGAGCAGGGTGACGGCGCCGCTCAGCTCGGTCTCGTAGCCCAGCTCGGCATGCGGGCCGACATCGTGCCAGTGCATGCCCATCACCGGGGTGGGGAACTGTTGGCGCATGGCGGCGAACGGCACCCGGGCGTGCAGCTTGCCTTCGTGGAAGGTCTCGCTCAGGTATTCCACGATCAGCGGGTGGCTGCGGTTGTTCACCGTCAGCGTGTGCTTGGGCGCATGGCCGACGGAGGCGGCGAGCACCAACCCGTCGGAGCGCGAGTCCTCGCGCTTCAGCCCCTGGGAAACGCCGACCACCAGGGCGCGCTTGCCGCGGAACAGCAGCGGCAGCATCGCCGGGGCGGGCAGCCGGTCGGCATCGTCGATCACCACCATGTCGAACAGGCCGCCCACCAGCGGCAGGATCGCCGGCACGTCCTTGGCCAGTGCGGTCCAGATGGGGAAGCCCTTGGCGAGTGCTGCGATCTGGCGGGCCACGGCCGATGCGTCGGCTTCGTCCTCCCGTCCGTCCGCCACCTTGGCGGCGTGTTCTTCCAGGGAGTCGAGGGCGGCGTTGATGCGCGCTTCGCCACCGGTGAGCACCACGGCCAGGGTGTCGCGCATGCGCCGGCGGAACTGGTCGCGGCAGGCCACCACCACCCGTTCGTGGGCATCGATGAGCTGTTCGTCCAGCTCCTGGCTGGTGCTGGCTTGCAGGACCGCTTCGGCGGCCTGGCGTTCGGCGATGACGGCGCGCCGATGGTCGAGCACCTGGGCCAGGGCATCGAACGCCTGGGCGAGAATGCGCGGGGCGTCCGGGCTTTCCGCCACGGTGACGACGGAAGCCGGGATCAGGCGGCGCTTGTCCTGCGGCACGCGGGCGAGGGCGGACTGCAAGGCCGCGACCAGCTCATCGCGCTCCTGGTCGACGCCGCCGCTGCCCCGGCGCAGCAGCCGCGACATGGACCGGCCGCCCAGCGGTTCGGCCAACGCCAGCGCCCGGGTGCGCAACTGGTTGAGCTGTTCGCGGGTTTGCGGGATGGGAAAGTCCAGCTCCAGCAGGCCGACCCAGGGCCGCGGAACCTGGGCGGCCAGCGCCAGCCGGGCCTTCTGCCGGCGGCTCCACAGGTCCTGGCCGCGGCGCAGCGGTTCCAGCGTGCTGCGGAGCTGGGTGAAGGCGCGGCGGAACCCGTCGATCCTGAGATCGGCCGTGGCGGCGCTTTCCGCGGACACCTGGGTGCGGCGGCGGCGCTGGGTGCGGATGGTGGCCAGCAGGCGGTCGCGCAGGTCGGGCTTGCCGAGCGTGATGATCCAGCGTTCCTGGCGGGCAAGGAACGCCTGCAAGCGGCCGCACAGGTGTTGCAGGAAGGTGGCGTTGGGGGTGACGAACAGCACATTGTTGCCATCCGCCGCCAGGGTGGCGATGGCACTGGCGATCAGTGCCATGCGGTTGGAGCCGGGCGGCGCTTCGGCCACCGCGAAGGGGGCGCCGATCACGCTGTCGGTCACCGGCAGCAGGTCTTCGGTGAGCGGCAGCACCTCCTGCACCGGGATGTTGGCCGGCCGGCCGCGCCGCGGCCGCTGGTCGAGCACCGCGGTGAGCGCGTTGCGGGCCTGCGAGCCGGCATAGATGTCCGGCAGCTTCTGTAATTCGGTGCGCAGCCCGCGATGGAAGTCCGGCGGGTCGAGCGGGAACAGCACCGGCGTGCGGTGCCAGCCCGGCCGCGGCAGGGCCTCGCCGCTGCCCAGCGCCCGCACCGGCCCGTCGATCAGCGATTCGGGGTCGACGCCGATCACCCGTGCCGTCTGCTCCAGGCAGTCCCGCAGCGAGCGGAAGGTGGTGCGCTCCACGAACTCGGTGATGCGGTCGGCCGACGCGGTGTCGTAGCCGGCTTCGATCAGCACGCGCCGGTGCAGGCGCGGCCGCCGGCCGGACAGCTTGGTGACCTGCCAGCCATCCGAGGTGCGGGTCGCCCGGACGTCGCAATAGAGCAGCGGCGTGATGAAGCCGCGATGATCGACGCGAATCGGAAAGCCGTAGCCGAGGTTGTCTTCGGCATGGGCTTCCAGGAACACAGCGCTTTCCGCATCGTCGAAGCGGCAGGTGCCGGTGGCATCGGTGAAGAAGGTTTCCGCATCCACGCTGGGCGTGACGAACAGATGGCCGCCGCGGTCGCAGCGAAAGCTCACGCCGTAGCGGCCGCTGTTGTCGAGTGTATCGCAGGCCCAGTCGACCAGCTCGGTGAGTTGGGCGTGGACCGGGTTTGGCTGCGCGTCTGCGGAACTGTCCAGGTTCAGGGCCATGGCCGGTCTATGATCGGCGACAATGCTTTGCAGAGAGTTTAGCGCTTGTAGCATGCAAATGGCGATCCGCGCATTTTTCTGCGGGATGCGACATCATTTTCCATAATATATATTATCCGATAAAGTGCGACGCAGCGCCTTTCCGTGCCCCGTTAGCAATGCCTTCACCTACCCTGCAGTATAGAAGGATCGGGGGCCCTATGACGGCGAGGACGCGCGATGTTCAAGGAACATTTCGAAATCTTCGTGCTGCGCGAAGAGCGCTGGATCCTCGAATCCGTGGTGCCGGACCGCGATCAGGCGCTTGCCTGCGCCGATGCGGTGATGGTGCGCACCCAGGGCGATGCGGTTCGCGTGGTGCATACCAAGCGCGGCCGCAACGGCCAGGAAGACGTCCAGGACATCTACGCCAACGAGGCGGAGAACGCGGCGTTGAAGGCCGAATCTCCCGGCAGCGGCAGGGCCGCCTCGGCCATTGCGAAGCTCGGCGAATTGCTTGGGTTGCCCGCCACGAGGTCGAACAGCGGCTGCCTTGCCGACGATTGACCGTCTGCGAATACTTCTGAGAAAAATCCGCTAATCGACTGTTCTAAAAAGAATTTCAGAGCTACTTGATGGCGCTGCGCGGCTGGCGGACCGGCTGTGCTAGGAGCCGCAGGCACGCTGTGGGCGGAGATGAAAGGGGGGTCGCCTCGGCACTGGCGGGCGGCGACGGCTCTGGGGTAGCGTCCTCGCACCCCCCTTCCCGTCTGCCCCATAGGTCCCGCGATGCTGCCCGAAACCCGTCCCATCGACCGTCTGCTGGCGATCATGGCCCGCCTGCGCGACCCCGAATGCGGCTGCCCGTGGGACGTGGAACAGACCTTCGAAACGATCGCGCCCTACACCATCGAGGAAGCCTACGAGGTGGCCGATGCCATCCAGCGGGGCGACTCGGGCGAGCTGTGCGACGAGCTGGGCGACCTGCTGCTCCAGGTCGTCTTCCACGCGCGCATGGCCGAGGAAGCCGGCAGTTTCGACTTCGACGCCGTGGCCGCCGGCATCTGCGACAAGATGGTGCGGCGCCATCCGCACGTGTTCGCAGCCGAGCGCGTGGACACCGCCGATGAGATGAACGAGCGCTGGGAAGCCCACAAGGCGGCCGAACGGCATGCCAAGGCGGCGGCCGGCGGGGTACCACCCAGCGTGCTCGATGGCGTGGCGGTGGGCCTGCCGGCGCTCACCCGGGCGGTGAAGCTGCAACGCCGCGCCGCCCGCATCGGCTTCGACTGGGTGGATCCGGCCGACATCCTGGACAAGCTGCACGAGGAAGCCGCCGAAGTGGCCGAAGCCGCGGCGGCCGGCGATCCGGCGCATCTGGAGGATGAGCTGGGCGACCTGCTGTTCGTCGTCGCCAATCTCTGCAGGCGCTACGAGGTGGACCCGGAAAAGGCGTTGCGCGGCGCCAATGCCAAGTTCGAGCGGCGGTTCCGTGCCATCGAGGACGGGCTGGCCGCCGCCGGCAAGCCGGCCGATGGGGCGAGCCTGGAGGAGATGGAAGCGCTGTGGGTGGCTGCCAAGGCGGCTGAGCGCGCCTGACCTAGCCTTCCAGGCGGTCGCGCAGGGTTTGCCAGGCAGCCTCGGTGGGTGCCAGCAGCACCGGGTCTTCCTGCATCACCGGAACATAGGGCGAGCCATCCAGCTTGGCGGCGGCCCCGCCGCTTTCCCGGAAGATCAGCATGCCGGCGGCGTGGTCCCACGGGGTCATGCGGTTGAACAGCGCCACCTGGGTGCGGCCGGTGAGCAGGTCGGCATAGTCGGCACCGACGCAGCGGATGCGGTGGTGCGTGCGCAGCAGGGCCGACAGCTTCAGCGCGCGCTCGCGCCGCCGGCCTTCCTGGCGCGGGATGTGGAAGATGCCGTGCATCGCGGCGATATCGGTGTCCGGCGCGATCGCCTGGGGGGCGCCGTTCAACAGGGTCCCTTCCCCGCGCACCGCACTCGCCATGGTGTCGTCCACCGGCAGGTAGATCCAGCCCGCCTGCAGTACCTTGCGATGCACCAGCCCGACCATGATGGCAAACGGCGTGCGGCCGGCGGCATAGTTGGCCGTACCATCGATGGGATCGATCACCCACACCGGCGCGTCTTCCTCCAGGCGGTCGAGCACCGCCTTGTCGGCGCTGACGGCTTCTTCCGCCACCACCGTGCTGCCGGGCAGAAGCTGGCGCAGCGCGGCATCGAGCGCGCGTTCGCTTTCCAGGTCGGCGGTGGTCACGTAGTCGCCGGGCCGTTTCTGGCGGATATCGCCGCTCGACAGGTTCTGGAACATCGGCAGCACAATGGTGCGCGCCACTTCGCGGATGGCGGCATCCACCTGGTTGGCCAGTTGCTTGCCGACACCCCGATCGAATTCGCCCATTGCACCCATTGTCCTGCCCGTCCGACTCATCCCGCTTGGCTGCTTACCACAGACCGGCAGCGTTCCGGCATGCTGCAATGCCAGATCTCATGCCAGGCGATGGAGGTCGCCGTGGTCGGTCAGGCGGCCGACATCCTGGGCATCCAGCCGCACCGTGACGTCGGCGGTGCAGCCGTCGTCGTGGCGGTCGACCACGGTGCCGTGGCTGTAGAGCCAGGCAAGGCCGCGGCCGCTGGTGAGATCGGCGGTCACGCGCACGGTGACGCGGCCGCTGTCGGTGGCGTGGGCCAGCACGTCGAGCAGGTGGTCGCACCCCTCCCCCGTCACCGCCGACACCGCCACGCAGCCGATCCGCCCATCGGCGGTGGCGATCACGTCTGCCGCCGTCGCCGGCTCCAGCATGTCGACCTTGTTCCAGGCTTCGATGACGTGGCGGCTGTCCTCGGCATCGATTCCCAGATCGGCCAGCACCGCCACCACGTCCTGGCGCTGGGCTTCGGTGTCGGGGTGGGCGATGTCGCGCACATGGACGATCAGATCGGCTTCCGACACCTCCTCCAGGGTGGCGCGGAAGGCGGCCACCAGATGGGTCGGCAGGTCGGAGATGAAGCCCACGGTGTCGGACAGCACCGCCTTGCGGTCGTTGCCGCGGCCGAGGTCGATGGCCCGCATGGTGGGATCCAGCGTGGCGAACAGCAGGTCCTGGGCCACCACCCCTGCCCCAGTCAGCCGGTTGAACAGGGTGGATTTGCCAGCGTTGGTGTAGCCCACCAGGGCGACCACCGGATAGGGCACCCGGCCGCGCGCCGCCCGGTGGAGCGTGCGGGTGCGCCGCACCTCCTCCAGGTCGCGCTTCAGACGGATGACGCGCTCATCGATCAGGCGGCGGTCCAGTTCGATCTGGCGCTCGCCGGGGCCGCCCATGAAGCCGGCACCGCCGGCCGCTCGTTGGCGTTCCAGGTGGGTCCAGCTCCGCACCAGGCGCGAGCGCTGGTAGGACAGGTGCGCCAGCTCCACCTGAAGCTGGCCTTCCCGCGTGCGCGCCCGCTCCCCGAAGATTTCCAGGATCAGGCCGGTGCGGTCGATCACCTTGGTGCCCCACAGGCGTTCCAGGTTGCGCTGCTGCACCGGCGTCAGCGG
>JAGQRL010000372.1:12108-14742 GCA_020425485.1 Rhodospirillaceae bacterium | reverse complement strand
CTGGTGATCATCGGCCTGTTCGTGCCGGGCTTCCTGTCGGTGCGCAACTTCGTCAACGTCATGTGGGCGGCGGCCCCCCTGGGCTGCATGGTGCTGGGGCTGTTCTTCGTGATGCTGACGGGCGGGCTCGACCTGTCTTTGGAATCCACCTTCGCGCTCGCCCCCACGCTGGCCATCGTCTGGGTGCTGGACTGGATGCCCGATCAGGTGTGGCCGGGCTTCGCGGTGTTGGTGGTGCCGCTGATCGGCCTGCTGGTGGGCCTGATCAACGGGCTGTTTTCCGTGCGCCTGGGCGTAAACGCCTTCCTGGTCACGCTCGCCACCCTGCTGATCATGCGCGGCCTGGTGATCTACCTGATCCCCGAGGGCGTGTACTACATGCCCGACGAGATCGTGTTCCTGGGCTCTGAACGCGTGTTCGGCGTGCTGCCGGTGTCGGTGATCGTGTGGGTGGCGCTCTACGCCGTGGCCTTCGTGGTGATAAACCACCACAAGCTGGGCAAGGACATCTTCGCGCTCGGCAACAACGAGGAAGCCGCCTACATCGCCGGCGTCAACATCTCCCGCACCAAGATCATCTGCTTCGCCGTCGCCGGCTTTGTCGCCGCGGTCGGCGGGCTGCTGGAGGTCGGCCGGCTGCAGTCCGCGGTGGCGGATATGGGCGAGGGCGACATCCTCATGGTGTTCGCCGGCACCATCCTCGGCGGTACCGCGCTGACGGGCGGGGTGGGGCGCATCGGCGGCATCTTCGCCGCGGTGCTGGTGATCGCCATCATCGAGAACCTGATGAACCTGTTCGGCGTGGAGCCCTCGATCCGCCAGATCGTCTTCGGCTTCATCCTGATGGGGGCGATCTACCTGGCCAGCCTGCAAGGCAAGCTGCGCATCCGGCTGGAGGAACCGGCGTGACGGCCGAAGACTGCCTGATCGGGATCGACTGCGGACTGACGGTCACCAAGGCCATCGTCTTCGACACGGGCGGGCGCGAGCTGGGCATCGGCCGGCGGGAAACAGCGCAAATCAAGCCCGGTCCGCGCCGCGTGGAGCGCGACATGCTGGGGCTGTGGGCCGATGTGTGCGGGGCGCTGCGCGAGGCGCTTGCCGGCATCGATGCCGGCCGCGTCCGCGCCGTCTGCGTCACAGGCCACGGCGACGGCGTCTATCTGCTGGACGGGGCGGACCGGCCGCTCGGCACCGCCATCCTGTCGCTGGACACGCGCGCCGCCGGCATCATCGCCGGGTGGCGGGAAGCGGGCGTGCTGGCGGCCGCGTTGGAGCAGGCGGGCCAGATCCCCTATGCCGCCGCACCGGCGCCGCTGCTCGCCTGGCTGAAGGCCAACGAGCCGGAGCGCTACGCCGGCATCGGCCGGGTGCTGAGCTGCAAGGACTGGATCCGCTTCAAGCTCACCGGCGGCGCCGCCACGGATTTCACCGAAGCCAGTACGTCCTTCACCGACTATCGCACCCAGGCCTACGGCGCCGATCTGCCGGCCCTGTATGGCGTGCCGGAAATGGCGGCCAGGCTGCCGGAGGTGGGCATGCCGGCGGATATCGGCGGCGTGGTCACCGCTGCTGCGGCGGCCGAAACCGGGCTGGCGATCGGTACGCCGGTGGCCATGGGACTGCACGACGTCACCGCCACCGCCGTGGGCATGGGGGTTGCCGCACCGGGCAGCTTCGCCGTGGTCGCCGGCTCGTTTTCCATCAACGAGGTGTTCTCCAACACCCCGGTGCCGTCCGCCTCCTGGCTGTGCCGCAACGGCATCGCCGCGGGCCAATGGCTGAACATGGCGATCTCGCCCGCCGCCAGCTCCAACATGGACTGGTTCGTCAAGACCCTGTGCCAGGATGCGGTGGCCGCGGGGAAGGAGGCCGGCGGGCCGTTCGCCATGCTGGACGGCGAGATCGCCGCGGCCTTTGCCGATCCGTCCGACCTCCAGTTCCACCCCTTCATCTACGGTTCGCCGGTGAGCGACGATGCGTCTGGCGGCTTTTTCGGCATCCAGGCGTGGCACCACCGCGGCCACCTGCTGCGCGCGGTGATGGAAGGCATCGTGTTCAACCACCGCTACCACCTGGATGGCCTGCGCACCCGCTTTGCCGGGGAGGCGGTGCGCCTGTCCGGCGGGATTTCGCGCAGCCCGCTCGCCCGCCAGCTTTTTGCCGACGCGCTGGGCCTGCGGGTGGAAACCGTGGCGGCGGAAGAAACCGGGGCGCTGGGGGCGGCCATCATCGGCGGCGTCGCCGTGGGCCTGTTCGCCGACGCCGCTTCGGCCGCGGCACACCTGGTGCGGGTGACCCACACCTACGAGCCCGACCGCGCGCGCCGCGACCGCCTGGCCGATGCCTACGAGCGCTATCTCGGCCTGATCGACGCGCTGAAGCCGCACTGGGCCGGCCTGCGCGGGGCCGCCGGCACGCAAGCGGCAGCAAAGGCAGACTGATGGTGTTCGATCGCGCCGAACTGCTGGGCCAGGTGCGGGAAAATCCCCGCTTCGACGTCATTGTCGTGGGGGCCGGCATCAACGGGCTGGGAACCTTCTGGGACCTTTCGCTCCAGGGGTTGCGCTGCCTGATCGTCGAGCGCGAGGACCTGTGCGGCGCCACCAGTGCCGCCCCCTCGCGGATGATCCA